>CAYNUZ010000342.1:0-2709 GCA_964400385.1 uncultured bacterium
TCCCCTTGCGCAGGTACGCCGGCACCTCGACGTTGTCTTCGCGCGCGGGCGCCGCGTCCCGCTCACCGGCCGGCCGCGCCCCGGGCCGCACCCAGCCCTGCGGCCGGTAGACCTGCACGGAGGCGTCGTGGTCGCCGAACAGCGGGAAGTCCTTCGCCTCCGGCTCCGCCGGCACGCTCAGGCCCGCCGCGAGGATCATGCACCGGATCTCCCCCTGCATGGACTCGTGCGTGTGGATCCCGGTCCCCAGCTTCGGCTCGCCCTCGACGAGCCGGCCGATCTCGCCTTCCAGCGTGTTGACCTCGCGCATCCCCAGGTCGGGCCCGCCCGAGATGCTGATGAGCAGGCTCCGGGCCGCCGTCATCTTCCCGTTCTGGGCGAACGGGTATTCCTGGAGCCCCCGGGCGACGTCCGCCACCCGGCTGTCCCCCTTGCCGAAGCCCACGGCGACGGTGGCCTGGCCGGCGCCCTTGAGGAGGGTCCGCATGTCCGCCAGGTCCAGGCTCATCCGGCCAGGATGGAGGAGCACGTCCACGATCCCCCGGATGGACTGGAGGATCGCCTCGTCCATGAACGCGAAGGCGGCGTCCATCGAGACCAGCGACGGGATCTCCAGGAGCTGCTGGTTGGAGAGGGGCACGAAGGCGTCCACCTTGCCCCGGATCTCCCGCAGGCCCTCCTCGGCGATGTCGTGGTGCTGCCGCCGCTCGTGCGCGAACGGGGTGGTGATGAACGCGATCGTCAGCGCCCCGAGCTCCTTGGCCAGCTCCGCCACGACGGGGGTCGCCCCCGTGCCCGTGCCCTTCCCGAACCCGGCCACGAGGAACAGGACGTCGTTGTGGCCGAGGAAGTCGCGGATGCGGTTGGCGTCCTCCAGCGCGGCCTTGCGGCCCACCTGGGGGTCCATGCCGGCCCCGTGACCGCGGGTGAGCGCCATGCCCACCTGCAGCGACCGGATCTCGGACACGTTCCCGAGGTCCTTGACCGCCGTGTTGATCGCGCCGCACTCGACGCCCGGCAGGCGTTCCCGGGCGACGCGCTTGACGATCATGCCGCCCGCGTTGCCCACGCCCACCACCTTCACCTTCAACGCCCCCATTTCCTGCTCCGCGAATTCAATCATTGGTGTCCTCCGTCCTGGCTGTCGTTGCCGCCCTGTCCGTCCCGTCGTCCCGTGCGTTCCATGATGTCGTTCAGGCCCCCCGGAGGAGGTCCTTGACCCACTTCATCGCGCCGCCCCACGGCTGCGGCCGCCGCCGCACCACCGCGTGGCGCCGCTGCTCGGCCGCCTCCATCAGCAGGCCCACCGCGACCGCGTACTGCGGCTGCGTGAGCGACTCGGGCGCGTTGGGCAGCCGGACCGGCTCCCCCACCCGCGCCGAGAGCTGCTCGAACACCTGCTCCGCCTTCTCCACGATGTACGGGAGGGTGGCGCAGCCGCCCGTGAGGACCAGGCCCCCGCCCAGCTGCTCCTCGGTGCACCCGCCGCTGTGGAGCTCCTCCTTGACCAGGGTGAGGATCTCCTCGATGCGCGGCTCGATGATCCGGGCGATGGCCCGGCGCGGGACCGACCGCGCCTGCCGGCCCCCGGCCGCCGGGATCTCCGCGAGGTCCTCCTCGCGCACCTCGGAGGCGAGGCAGCACCCCGCCGTGCGCTTGAGGTCCTCCGCCAGCCCGTGCGGGATGCGCAGGCCGAAGGCGATGTCCTTCGTGATCAGGTCGCCCCCCAGCGTGATGACGCGGGTGTGGCGCAGCGCCTTGCCGGCCATCACGGCCATGTCGGTCGTGCCGCCCCCGATGTCCAGGCACACCGCCCCCAGTTCGCGCTCCTCGTGGGTCAGCACGGCCTTCTCGGCCGCCAGCGCCTGGAGGATCAGCCCGCCGAACGTCAGGTTCGCCCGCTGGACCGAGCGGATGACGTTCTGGATGCACGTGATCGCCCCGGTGACGATCCGCACGCGCGCCTCCAGCTTGGTCCCGTACATGCCGACGGGGTTGCGGATGCCGTCCTGGTTGTCCACCGAGAACTCCTGGACGATGGCGTGCAGGATCTCGTGGTCGGACGGCAGCGAGATGTTCTGGGCCTGCTCGATGACCCGCCGGAAGTCGTCCTCCGAGATCCCGTGGTCGCGGTTGGCGATCGTCACCATCGCCTGGCTGCTGGCGGTGTGGATGTGGTTGCCGCCGATGGAGGCGTACGCCACGTCCGCCTTGGCGCCGGCCTGCGCCTCCGCCTCCTTGAGCGCGCGCAGGATCGCCTCGACGGTGACCTCGATGTCCACCACGGTCCCCTTCTGGAGGCCGTGCGACGAGGCCTGGCCCATGCCCAGCACCGACACCGCGCCGCCGCGCGCCAGGCCCATCAGGGCCGTGACCCGGGTGGTGCCCAGGTCCAGCGCGGTCAGGATCTCCTCGCCGGTGTCCGGACCGGCCGCCTCGTGCGCGGTCACCGCAGCACCACCACGCGCTCGGCGTACCGGAGGTCCAGGCGGCGCGCCCGCGCCCAGGCGTCGGGGAAGGTCCGCTGGAACCGCGACAGCCGGGCGACCTCGCCGGGCTGCGGCGGGCTGGAGAACGCCAGGTGGCGGCCCTCCGCCTGCCAGTCCCACCCGCCGGTCCCGGTCCAGCGGAGCGTCCCCGGCGCGGTGAACCCGGCCGCCAGGAGGGCGGACCGGATCGCCAGCGCCTCGGCCACGGCGCCGGGCTCCG
>CAYNUZ010000343.1:0-2706 GCA_964400385.1 uncultured bacterium
TGCGGCAGGCCCGGGCGCTGCGGGCGGAAAACCGGGACCTGCGGGCGCGGCTGGGCGCCGTCCGTCCCGGCGAGGAGCTCGTGGGCACCAGCGCGGTCCTGCGGGCGGCGGTCGCCGCGCTCACCCAGGCCGCCGCCTCCGAGGCCACGGTCCTGGTCACCGGCGAGAGCGGGACCGGCAAGGAGCTGGCCGCGCGCCTCGTCCACGCGGTCTCGCCGCGGGCCGACGGCCCGTTCGTGGTGGTGAACTGCGCCGCGATCCCCGACGCGCTGCTCGAGAGCGAGCTGTTCGGCCACGTGAAGGGCGCCTTCACCGGCGCGGCGGGCGACCACGAGGGGAAATTCGAGCGGGCGCGCGGCGGCACCCTGTTCTTCGACGAGATCGGCGAGCTCAAGCCCGCGCTGCAGGGCAAGCTCCTGCGGGCGATCCAGGAGCGCGAGATCGAGCGCGTGGGCGGGACCCGGCCCGTCGCCGTGGACGTGCGCCTCGTGGCGGCGACCCACGTGGACCTGCGCGAGGCGGTGGCCGCCCGGCGGTTCCGGGAGGACCTCTACTACCGGATCAACGTCGTGCCGGTGGCGCTGCCGCCCCTGCGCGACCGGCCGGAGGACCTGCCCGCCCTGGCCGCGCACATCCTGCGCCGGCTGGGCCGCCCCGCGGTCTCGCTCGCGCCCGCCACCCTGGACCGGCTGCGGGCCCACCGGTGGCCGGGGAACGTCCGGGAGCTGGAGCACGCGCTGGAGCGGGCGGTGGTGCTGCTGGGTCCGGAGCGGCAGGAGATCCCCCCGGACCTGCTTCCCGCCGAGGTGGGCCGGGCCGGGGAGGCCGCCGGCCCCTTCCTCCTGCCCGAGGCCGGCCTGGAGCTCGAGGCGGTGGAGCGCAGCCTGCTCGAGCAGGCGCTGGCGCGGACCGGGGGCAACCAGACCCGGGCCGCCGCGCTCCTCGGCCTCACCCGCGCCACCCTGATCTACCGGATGGAGAAGTTTGGCTTGAAGGGGAAAACACCCTAATCTAATCCCGGGTTGTCCGTCACGTCCGCCAAGGAGGAATCATGAAGCGTTCCGCGCCCATCCAAGTTGGAGTTCTGGGTCTCGACCACTGGTACTGGGCCACGTCCATGCTCCCCAACCTCGTGAAGGACCCGCGGTTTTCGCTCGCCGCCATCTGGGAGCCGCAGGCCTGGCGGCTGCGCGCCACGAAAGTCCTGGCCGGCCGGATCGCCCGCCACGCGGCGGAGGTCACCGACGATCCGCGGATCGACCTCGTCATCTCCTTCCTGCCGTGCCCGGCGAATGCCCGCTGGCTCACCCGCGCGGCGCTCCGGGGCAAGGCCGTGGTCAGCAACAAGCCGGTCGCGATGACCGTCGCCGCCGGCCGGCCGCTGGTGGCGGCCCTGCGGCGGTCGGGCCGCCCGTCGTACTCGCTGGAGGGTGGCGCCCCGCTGACCCGGCGGGCCGCGCTGGTCCGGAAGCTCCTCGCAGGCGGGTCCCTGGGCCGCCCGCTCACCGCCACGTTCTCCATGCGCGGCGGGATGCCGATGGCCTGGTGGGACCGCGGGGGGAAATCGGGCCGGGCGAACTGGGGTTGGTGGACCGATCCCCGGCTCGTGCCGGGGGGGGCGTGGATCGACCACTCGATCTACGCGCTGGCCGAGGCGCGGTACCTGCTGCGCGACGTCCCGGTGTCGGTGCAGGCCACGATGGCCAACGTCAAGTTCCCGCGACGGGTGCTCGGGATGGAGGACTACGGGATCGCCACGTACCGGTACCGCCGCGGGACCGTCGTGACGATGGAATACGACTGGGTCGGGGGCCTGGGGTCGGCGCACGCGGTCGTGTGCGAGCGCGGCGCGATCCGGTGGGGCGGCGGCGTGCCGGCCGGGCAGGTCGAGGTGCGGTCCCCCCGCGGGACCCGGCTGGTGAAGGTGCCCGCGGGCCGGGCCCCCTCGGTGCTGGACCAGATGGCGGACGCGATCCGGCGCCGCCGGCCCACGGTTTCCCCCGTCGCGCTGGGCCTCGAGAACCTGCGGCTGGCGCTGGCGGCCTATGCCTCGTCGCGCACCGGCCGGGCGGTGCGGGTGTGAGGAACCGCTGGACGGACGCCGCGGTCCGCGGCGCGTCCACCCTCGAGCAGCTCGTCCACCGCTCCCGGCTGATCGGCGCCGAGCCCTCGCTGGTCGTCTGGGGCGGGGGCAACACCTCGGCCAAGGCCACCGTCCCGGACTTCCGCGGGCGGCCGGTCCGGGCGCTGCTGGTCAAGGGGTCGGGGTCGGACCTTGCCACCGCCGCGGCGAAGGACTACCCCGCGGTGCGGCTGGACGACCTGCTGCCGCTCTTCGACCGCGCGGACATGGACGATGGCGAGATGGTGGCTTACCTGGGCCGGTGCCTGCTGGACCCCGCAGCGCCCCGGCCGTCCATCGAGACCCTCATGCACGCCTTCATCCCCGCGGCGCACGTGGACCATACGCACGCGGACGCCATCCTGGCGCTGGTGAACCACCCCGGCGGCCCGGCCCGGGTCCGCCGCCTCTTCGGCCCCTCCGTGGCGGTGCTCCCGTACGTCCGCCCGGGGTTCCGGCTCGCCCGGGCGGCCGGGGCCGCGGTGCGCGCGAACCCCGCCCTGACCGCCCTGGTGCTCGACAAGCACGGACTGGTGACGTTCGGGGCGACCCCCCGGGAAAGCTACGGGCGGACGATCGCCCTC
>CAYNUZ010000344.1:0-2693 GCA_964400385.1 uncultured bacterium
GAGATGCGCCGCCACCCCCGTGGCCGAGATGATCCAGAGGAAGACCCACTGCGGCGTGCGCACCGTGTCGTCCGTGCGGGTCCAGAAGACGCCGGGCAGGATCCCGCCGAGCAGCAGGAGGCACATCCAGGCAAGGCGCGCGAACAGGCGCCTCCCCGCACTCATCGCGCGCCGCGCCCCGAGCCCGGTCGAGGGGCTATCCGCCTGAAGAGCGGGCGCAGGAGCGCGTTCACAGGCGGACGCGGACCGAGGCAGCGGCGGTGAACATCTGGTAGACATTCCGGCCCTCCAGCGGCAGCAGGGCCGCGAGGTGGACCGCGGTGCGCCGGCCGGCGGGAATCGCCACGGACGGGACGAAGGCGAGGCTGCCGGTCGGGGGCTCGAGGTCCGCGGCGAACGCGGCGTCGCCCTTCTCCCGCCCGGTGTACCCGCGCCCGAACTCCACCGCCCACGTGGGGCCCTCGCGCGCGTCCGGGTCGCCGCCCGCGGCGGCCGGGTTGATCTCCGCCCCCACGCTGCCCCACCACGACTGCGCCGGGACGTACCGTCCGCCGGGCGGCGCGCCGTACCACGTGCTGACGTGCCGGGCCACCGCGATGTTCCAGAATCCCGTGGCGTACCCGGTGATCACGCCCTGCCGGTGCGCGAACCGGAGGCCGACGGGAAACGTCGTCCCCCCGGTCCCCAGCCGCGCGCCCGGCGACGTGGCCCGGTCGGGTCCCTTCGCCAGCGGCGCCGTGAATCCCGCCTCGACGGCCAGCGCCGAGTCGCCGGTGACCGGCGGTGACCACTTCCAGGCGAACGCGATGTCGGTCGGACCCTCGGCCCGCGTGGCGTCGGCGCCGAGGTACCCCGAGGCGCCGATCCCCCGGTCCACCTTGACCTCCTGCGTGGCCCACCCGGCGGTGAGCCGGACCTCGGAGTCCCAGGCCAGGCCCTGCCGCAGCTCGACGGCGGCGTCCCGCGCCAGGGCCGCGCCCGCCGTCTGGGAAAACGGGATCGGGTGCTTCTCGTCGTCGAACGCGCCGCGCGACGCGCCCCAGCTTCCCCCGATCTCGATCACCCGGCGAAAGGGGTCCAGCGCCGCGGGGTCGCGGGAGAGAAAGGGCTCGGCCCGGACCAGCGCCGGGGCGAGCAGCAGAAAGCCGACGATCCTGTTCATCCAGGGTCCATTCTAGCCCCGGGCGAGAATTATTTTTCGAGCTGGCACGGCCCGCGGGGAAGCAAATCAGTCGTGGGGTACGCGTGGGACGAGATCGTGTCCCCGACCGCCAGCGCCCGCCGCCACAGCCGCGCGGTGAGGTCCGGCAGCAGGCGGTGCCGCACGCCCAGGTGGTACAGGTTCACCAGCTCGTGGGGATCCTTCTCGAGGTCGTAGAGCTCGTCGAAATCGAATCCGTTGAAGACGTACTTGTACCGCTTCGTCGTGAGGATCCGCTGCGAGTAGAGCAGCTCGCTCCCGTGGAACTGGCCGTAGAACTCCTGCGGCCAGTCGGCGGGGGTCCGGCCCTCCAGCAGGGGCACCAGCGACCGGCCGTGGCATTCCGCAAGCGGGGCGGCCCCGCCGGCCTCCGCGAACGTCGGGCCGAGATCGAGGAGCGAGGCGAACTCGGCGCACGCGGACCCCGGCGCGATCCGGCCCGGCCAGCGGGCGATGAGCGGGATCCGGTAGCACTCCTCGAACGCCATCACGCCCTTGAAGAAGAGGCCGTGGCTGCCCATCATCTCCCCGTGGTCGGTGCACATGGTGACCAGGGTCCGGTCCGCCTGGCCCGTGGCGTCGAGCGCCGCCAGCAGCTCCCCGAACAGCTCGTCAATGAACGAGACGTAGGCCCAGTACGTCGCGGTCGCCGCGGCGTAGTGCGCCCATGAGAGGTTCCCCCACAGCTCCGACCGCATCCGCCGGTAGACCGCCGGCTTGTCGGTCATCGGGTCCCCGAAGCTCTTCGGCTGCGGCACGGCGGCGGGATCGTAGCGGCGGAGATGCGGCTCCGGCGCGAGATACGGATCGTGCGGCCCGTGCAGCGCCACGAAGAGGCACCACGGCTCCTTCCCGGCGGCCAGCTCCTTGAGCCGCCCGGCGGCGTACCGGGTCCACCGCAGCTCGGGGAACGCCTCCGGCCCGTCGGTCACCTCGCCGTACAGCAAATACGGGTGGTACCCCGGCCGGTGCAGCGTGAAGTCCCGGGCGAGCTTCCCGTCCCGGCCCGGCCAGGGATTCCACAGCCTGGCCTGGGTCGCCGCGTCCGGCACCTCCCACCGGCGCGCCGCCGCGCCCGGCCCGCCGTGGCTGACGCCCCACTTGCCGCAGTAGACCAGCCGGTACCCCGCGTCCCTCAATTGATTCGAGAACATCGGCATGTCCGCCGGCACGTCGGTGCGGATGGACTGGTCCACATGCGGATTGTTCCGCATCCCGTTGCGGTGCGGGTACAGCGAGGTCATCAGGCTTGCGCGGGCAGGCCCGCACAGCGCGGCGGGGGTGTACGCCCGGGTGAACCGCATGCCCTCCGCGGCCAGGCGGTCAATGTTCGGCGTCCGGCACGGGTGGCCGGGGTCCGTCGTCGCCGCCTGCTGCTGGTCGGTCATGAAGACCAGCAGGTTCGGCCGGGCGTGCGCCACGGGCTACCGGAGGGCCGCGGCGACGACCCGGGCGGCCGAGTCCGGCCGCGCGAGCCGGCGGGCGGCCGCCT
>CAYNUZ010000345.1:0-2687 GCA_964400385.1 uncultured bacterium
CGCGACGGCGGCCAGCGCGGCTTTACGCACGCGCCAGCCCTCCCCCCGGCGCCGGCTGGACCGCCCCGCCGGCCAGGAGCTGTTTCACGAACGCCACGATGCCGTCCGGCGTGGGCGGCGCGGGGACCGCGAGGGTGAGCCCGTCCACCCGCCACCCCCGCGGGGTCCCGCCGCGCAGCGCCTTCTGGAGCCCCGCCCGCTCGCGGTACGTCAGGGTGAGCACGCCCCCCTGCCGGACCACCGATGCCAGCCCGGCCGCCGACCCGAGGATCCGGATCTCGGCCTGCGCGCCCAGCAGGCGCACGGCGGGGGGCGGCTCCCCGAACCGGTCGCGCAGCTCGGCCAGCAGCGCGGCCACCTCCTCCCCCGTGGCGCACGCGCCCAGTCGCTTGTAGACCTCGAGCTTGGACCGGCCGTCGGACACCCAGCCCTCGGGCAGGTAGGCCTCGAGCCCGAGCGTCACCTGCGGCGGGACCTCGACCGGGATGGCCTCGCCCTTGAGCCCCCGGACCGCCGTGTCCAGCATCCGGGTGTACAGGTCGAACCCGACGGCATGCATCACGCCGTGCTGCTGCGGGCCGAGGAGGTTGCCCGCGCCCCGGATCTCCATGTCCCGGACCGCGAGCCGGAAGCCGGACCCCAGCTCACCAAACTCCAGCATGGCCGACAGCCGCCGCCGGGCGTCCAGCGTGGGGGCGCCGTGCGGCGAGAAGAAGAAGTAGGCGTAGGCCTGCCGGGAGCTGCGCCCCACCCGTCCCCGGAGCTGGTAGAGGTCGGCCAGCCCGAACAGCTCGGCCCGCTCGATGATGAGGGTATTGGCGTTCGGCAGGTCCAGCCCCGCCCCGATGATCGAGGTGCAGACCAGCACGTCCGCCCGGCCCGAGGTGAACTCGTTCATGGCCCGTTCCAGCGTGTGGAGGGGCATCTGGCCGTGGCCCACCGCCAGCCGCGCCTCGGGGACCAGCTCCTTGAGGCGCTGGGCGCAGGCCGGGATGCCCTGCACCCGGTTGTGGAGGTAGAACACCTGGCCCCCGCGCTTGAGCTCCCGCAGGATCGCCTCCCGCGCGACCGCGAGGTTCTCCTCGTGCACGTGGGTCAGCACCGCCATCCGGCCCGGCGGCGCCGTCTCGATCACCGACAGGTCCCGCAGGCCGGCGAACCCCATGTTGAGGGTCCGCGGGATCGGCGTCGCGCTCATGGTCAGGACGTGGACGTTGCGCTTGAGCTCCTTCAACCGCTCCTTCTGCTTGACGCCGAACCGGTGCTCCTCGTCCACCACGATCAGGCCGATGTTCCGGAACTTGAGCGAGGCGGCCAGGATCGTGTGCGTCCCCACCACGATGTCCACCCGGCCCGCCGCGATCTCGTCCATGACCCGCCGGCGGTCCTTCGGGTCGCGGAAGCGCGAGAGCATCTCCACCCGCACCGGCAGCCCGGCCATGCGCCGGGTGAAGTTCTGGAAATGCTGCTGGGCCAGGATCGTGGTGGGGACCAGCACGGCCACCTGCGCGCCCTGCGCCGCGACCCGGAAGGCGGCGCGAATCGCGACCTCCGTCTTGCCGTACCCGACGTCCCCGCACACCAGCATCTCCATCGGCTTGGGGCTGGCGAGCCGCTCGAGCACGTCCTGGATCGCCCGCGCCTGGTCCGGCGTTTCCTCGTACGGGAACGTCGCCGCGATCGCCGCGTCCGCGTCGGCCAGCGACGGGAAGGCGCCCGCCCGGGCCACCTGGCGCTCGGCATAGAGCCGGAGCAGCTCCTCGGCGAAGAGGCGCAGGGACGCCTGGACCCGGGCCTTGGTCTTCTCCCAGACCTCGGTGCCAAGGCGGGAGAGCGGGGGGGCGGCGGAGGTGCCGAGGTACTTCTGGACCCGGTGGACCTGGTCCGCGGGCAGGTACAGCTTCTCGGTGTCGGCGTACTCGAGCAGGAAGAAGTCCTGGCGCACGCCTTCGATGGGAATGGACATCACGCCCTGGTACAGGCCGATGCCGTAGTCCTCGTGCACCACGTGGTCGCCGGGCTTGAGGTCCGCGAACGCGTCGCGGTACGCCTTGGGCGCCCGCCGGGCCGCCACCTTCCGGACCACGACGCCCAGCACGTCGCGCGCGGGGAGCAGCACGAGGCCGGCGTCGGACAGCTCCGCCCCGGCCGAGAGCCGGCCGTCCCGCAGGTCCGGCGGGGGGAGCTTCGGGTCCAGTGCCGCGGCCTCGCGGAGGCGGCCGGCCAGGACATCGCGTTCCTCGGGCGACTCACAGAACACGGTGACCGCGGCCGCGTGGTCCTTCCAGCGGGCGAGGTCACGCAGGAACGCGGGGAACTCCTTCGCGCCATACCGGACCGGCTTCGCCGGCCAGGACAGCGTGAGGCCCGGCGAGACCATCGCGAACTGCCGCACGTTGACCCGGGGCCGGCCGGCGGCAAGGTCCCGCCATGCCGCCGCGGGGTCCGCCAGCAGCTCCCCCGGCTCGGGGACCGGCTCCTTCGCATGGACCATCTCCCCATGGAGCGCGACCGCCCGGGCGGTGAGGCGCTCCATCGCGGCCCGGCAGTCGGCCGGCTCGACCGCCACCACCACGCCTCCCGGCGGGAGGTACGACGCCAGGCGCGCGGGCGCGCCCAGCAGCCACGGGAGGTACCGCTCCTCGCCCTCGAGTGCGGCCCCGGTCTCCAGCCGCTCCCGCAACCGG
>CAYNUZ010000346.1:0-2659 GCA_964400385.1 uncultured bacterium
GTGGGACGCGGCGGTGGCCGCCGGGCCCATCGGGTGGCCCGGGCTGGCCGCGTTCGGCGCCGGGCTGGCGCCCCGGCTCCTCAGCGCGCTGACCCCGGCGCTGGACCAGGACTCCTACGTCTACCACCTCGGCCTCCCGTGGCAGTGGCTGCAGGCGGGCCGCCTCTTCGAGGGCCACGTCACCTTCGCCTTCCAGGTGCCGATGCTGGCGGACCTCCCCAACGTCCTGCCCGTGCTCCTGGGCGACGAGCGGCTGGGCAAGTGCCTGGTGATCGCCTCGCTGCTGGCCGGGTCCATGGCGTGGGCCAACCGGTGCCTGGCCCGCGGCCGGCCCACCGCGGCCTGGGCCGGGCCGCTGCTGGCCATCTCCTCCGACTACCTGCTGATGCTCCTCAACACGTGCAAGAACGACGTGCCCGGGTGCGCGCTCTTCCTCGCGGGGGCGCTCCTGACCCTGGACGGCGCGTGGGTGGCCGGCGCGACGCTGCTGGGGATGGCGGTGGCCGCGAAGTTCGTCTTCGGCCCGCAGGTCGCGCTCTGGTTCCTCTTCGTGCGGCCGCCCCGGCGGCTCTGGCTGCCCGTGGCCGCGTGCCTGGCGCTGCCGGTGCTGCCGTGGTGGATCAAGACCTGGAGCGCCACGGGCAACCCGCTCTACCCCTTCGGCGCCGCCGTCTTCGGCCGGTTCGACTGGTCGCCGCTCAACGAGAACGTCTTCACCCGCTTCCAGCTCGGGCTCTGGCCCGAGGGGACCCTGCGGTGGCGCGACGTGGTGCCCGGCGCGTGGTTCACCTACATGAAGTTCGCCAACCTGCTCCTGCTGCTCGCGCTGCCCGGCCTGCTGCTGGCGCGGCGGACCCGGGCGCTGGCGCTGGCGTGCATCGCGGGCCAGCTCGTCACCCTGGGGACCGGCCACCTGCTGCGGTACTGGATCCCCTCGGCGGTGCTCCTCGGATGCGTGATCGCGGAGGAAACGGCCCGGTGGCCCGGCTGGCGGCGGCACGCGGGGGCCTGGCTCATCGGCGGGTACGCGCTGGCGCGGATCGCGGTGTATCCCGTCTTCCGCACGTACCCGTGGAGCGACGCGTGGACCCCCCTGGTCCAGGCGCGCAACCAGAACATCTCCACGTACGCGGAGGCGGCGGCGTACCTGGCCGGGCGGGGCGACCTGCCGCCGTCGCGGCTCATCAACATCGGCGACATCCGGCTCTACCTGCTCCCGGGCCGGGTGCAGTACGGCGGGGTCTCGGGGGAGACGCCCCTGATGTGGTCGCTGGCCAAGGCGTCCGCCACCCCCGCGGAGGTCCGCAAGAAGGTCCGGCAGCTCGGGGCGCGGCTGCTGCTGTACAACTTCGTCAGCGTCGAGTGGCTCGAGGTCCGGTACATGCCGTTCGAGTGGACGGCGCGGGACCTCAAGGTCTACGTGGACTTCTGCAAGCGGTACCTGGTGCCGCGCTGGCGGTCGGCCACCGCGGACTTCGTGAACGGCGGGTTCTACGTCTTCGAGATCCTGCCGCGCCCGCTCGTGCCCGCGCCGCCCACCACCTGGTTCGCCCCGGGCACGGAGTCCGTGTACGGGCAGGGGACGCTGGACCAGGACTCGCGGCGGACCCACGAGGCCCTCTCGGACTACCTCGAGAGCTGGAAGCGGCTGCCCGACGTCGGGATGTCGTGGAACCTGGTGGGCCACGGGTACACGGTCCTCGACGACGTCCCCCACGCCTACCAGTACCTCTCGAAGTTCGCCGAGCAGGGCATGATGGACAGCATGAACCTGGGCGAGTACGCCGCGATCCTGGTGCGCACCGGGCGGCTCGCGAAGGCGGAGAAGGCGCTGGACGACGCGTGGCGAATGTACCCGGCGCACCGCACGGTGATCCGGATCAACCAGGCGGCGTACCACGCGAACCTGGGCCTGCGCGAGGTGATCGCCCGGCGGCTCGGCCCGGCGGAGGCGGAGCTGGACCGGGCCGACGCGCTGCTGGCGCAGGTGCCCCCGGAGGCGGACGGGGCCAACGCGGGCTCCCGCCGGTCCACGCAGGCGTTCATCCTGGGGCTGCGCGGCGAGGTCTGGCTGGCGCGCGGCGACCGGGCGAAGGCGGCCAAGGCCTTCCAGGACTCCACCCAGCTCGACGGGGGCACCACGCTGGCCGGCCGCTGGCGCCAGCTCGCGGAGACCCTGGCGCCCCGGATTTTCTAGCCATGCGCCCCGCGCGCACCCTGGCGGCGGCAGCGGCGTTCATCCGGCGAGCGGGATTCGCCCTGCTGATGCCGCACGCGGGGATCCCGCTCCCGTCGCTCTTCGAGGCCATCCGCGGCCGGCCCGGCGGCCATCCCTTCCGGCCCTGGACGAAGGACTCGGACCGGATGTGGGAATGGAAGGACGCGATCGCCCCCAGGCGCCTCGCCGCGTACGGCGCGGTCTGGCGCGGGATCCCCGGGTACATCGCCTTGCCGCTGCTCCCGGCCATGCTGCGCGTCCGCGGCTGCCCGGCCGGGCCGGAGGGGTTCCGGGAGGCGTACGCGGCCGGCCGGCTCCCGTACGCCGCCCACCGCGTCGCGGAGGCGCTCCGCAAGGCGGGGCCGTCCAATGTCTACCGGCTGCGGCTGGCGGCCGGCCTGAAGCCCGGCCCGTTCAAGGCGGCCCTGGTCCGGCTGGAGC
>CAYNUZ010000347.1:0-2653 GCA_964400385.1 uncultured bacterium
CTCCAAGAAGATCACCGTGGACGTCAAGGGTGAGATCCTCGAGCTCAAGAACACCATCAACACGATGGTGGACCAGCTCAACTCGTTCGCCTCGGAGGTGACCCGCGTGGCCCGCGAGGTCGGCACCGAGGGCAAGCTGGGCGGGCAGGCCACGGTGCGGGGCGTCGGGGGCACCTGGAAGGACCTCACCGACAACGTCAACTCGATGGCCGCCAACCTCACCAACCAGGTGCGCAACATCGCCCAGGTGACGACCGCCGTGGCCAACGGCGACCTCTCCAAGAAGATCACCGTGGACGTCCGGGGCGAGATCCTGGAGCTCAAGAACACCATCAACACGATGGTCGACCAGCTCAACTCGTTCGCCTCGGAGGTGACCCGCGTGGCCCGCGAGGTCGGCACCGAGGGCAAGCTGGGCGGGCAGGCCACGGTGCGCGGCGTGGCCGGCACCTGGAAGGACCTCACCGACAACGTGAACACGATGGCCGCCAACCTCACCACGCAGGTGCGCGCCATCGCCCGCGTGGTGACCGCGGTGGCCAACGGCGACCTTAAGCGCAAGCTCGTGCTCGAGACCAAGGGCGAGATCGCGACCATGGCCGACACGATCAATGGGATGATCGAGACGCTGGTCGTCTTCGCCGAGCAGGTCACCACCGTGGCCCGCGAGGTCGGCGTCGAGGGCAAGCTGGGCGGCCAGGCGGTGGTGCAGGGCACCGCGGGCACCTGGAAGGACCTGACGGATAACGTGAACTCGATGGCCGCCAACCTCACGACGCAGGTGCGCGCGATCGCCGAAGTGGCGACCGCCGTCACCAAGGGCGACCTCACCCGGTCCATCACCGTCTCCGCGGAAGGCGAGGTGGCCGCCCTCAAGGACAACCTGAACGAGATGATCCGCAACCTGCGCGAGACGACGACCAAGAACGCCGGACAGGACTGGCTCAAGAGCAACCTGGCGCGGTTCACCCGGATGATGCAGGGCCAGCGCGACCTGCTGACGGTGTCGCGCACGCTCCTGTCCGAGCTGGCGCCCCTCGTCAACGCGCACCTCGGGATCTTCTACATCGCCGACGAGGACGACGGCAAGCAGGTCCTGAAGATGCTTGCGAGCTACGCCTACCGCGAGCGCAAGCACCTCGCCAACCGGTTCGCGTTCGGCGAGGGGCTGGTCGGGCAGTGCGCGCTCGAGAAGGAGCGGATCCTGCTGAGCCCCGTGCCTGCGGAATACTTCAACCAGGTGAGCTCGGGGCTCGGTGAGGCGCCGCCCGCCAACCTGGTGGTGCTGCCGGTGCTGTTCGAGGGCCAGGTGAAGGCGGTGATCGAGCTGGGCTCGTTCGCCCCGTTCAACCCGATCCACCTCACCTTCCTGGAACAGCTCACGGAATCCATCGGGATCGTGCTCAACACCATCTCGGCCACCATGCGCACCGAGAGCCTGCTGACCCAGTCGCAGGCTTTGACCGCCGAGCTCCAGAGCCAGCAGCTCGCGCTGCGCACGACCAACGAGGAGCTCGGGGACAAAGCGCAGCTCCTCGCACGGCAGAACGAGGAGGTGGAGCGCAAGAACCGGGAAGTCGAGCTGGCCCGCCACTCGCTGGAGGAGAAGGCGGCCGAGCTGGCCCTGGCGTCCAAGTACAAGTCGGAGTTCCTGGCCAACATGTCGCACGAGCTGCGCACGCCCCTGAACAGCCTGCTGATCCTCTCCGGCATCATGATGGAGAACGGCGAGGGCAACCTCTCCCCCAAGCAGGTGGAGTACGCCCGGACCATCCGGGACGCGGGGACGGACCTCCTGAGCCTGATCGACGACATCCTCGACCTGGCGAAGATTGAGTCCGGTCACGTGGCCCCGGAGATCGGGTCGGTCGGCATGGCGGAGCTCCAGGATTTCGTGACCCGCACGTTCCAGCAGGTGGCCGACGCGAAGGGCGTGGGGTTCCGGTACTCCCGCGGCGACGATACGCCCCCGGCGATCCGGACGGACGGGAAGCGCCTCCAGCAGGTGCTCAAGAACCTGCTGTCCAACGCGTTCAAGTTCACGGAGCACGGCGAGGTGGAGCTGGCGATCCGTCCCGCGCGGTCGGGCTGGAGTCCCCTGTCGGAGCCCCTCAACCACGCGCCCCAGGTGGTCGCCTTCTCCGTCCGGGATACGGGGATCGGGATCCCGGCCGAGAAGCAGCAGATCATCTTCGAGGCCTTCCAGCAGGCGGACGCCAGCACCAGCCGCAAATACGGCGGCACGGGCCTGGGCCTCTCCATCAGCCGCGAGCTCTCGCGGCTGCTCGGCGGCGAGATCGTCGTCGAAAGCGAGCCCGGCCGGGGCAGCACGTTCACGCTCTTCCTCCCCGCTGTCTACGACCCCGCCTGGGTGACGGCCTCCCGCGGCGCCGCCATCACGGTCCGGCCTGACGGCACGCCGGAGGCCCCGCGCCGGGGCGAGGAGCCGGCCCCGCCGCCGCAGGAGGCCCGCCTGCCGGACGACCGCGCAGCCATCGCACCGGGCGACCGTGTCCTGCTCATCGTCGAGGACGACCCCAATTTCACCCTGGTCCTGATGGACCTGGCGCGCCAGAAGGGGTTCAAGTTCGTCACCCCGCCCGGGGCCCAGGACCCCATCCCGCCGGTTGCCGCGTCCCCCCCCCCCGCCCCC
>CAYNUZ010000348.1:0-2640 GCA_964400385.1 uncultured bacterium
GGGCGTGACGCTGGCCGGCCAGGCCGGCCGGGCGGCGGACGCCGTCCGGCGCGAGGGCCGGCCCGCGGTCCTCGCGGTGGCGGCCGCCGATTTCCTCGCCCACCCGGCGCTGCACGAGGAGGTGTTCGGGCCGTCCACCCTGGCCATCCGCTGCCGGGATCTCGGGGAGATGCTGCGGGCGGTGGCGTCCCTTCCAGGGCAGCTGACCGGCTCGCTCCACGCCACCGACGCCGAGCTGGCCGCCCACCGGGAGCTGGTGGACGCGCTGCGCGACCGGGTCGGGCGGCTGGTGTTCCGGGGCGTGCCGACGGGCGTCGAGGTGGCGGATGCGATGGTGCACGGCGGTCCCTACCCCGCGACCACGGATGCGCGCACGACGTCCGTGGGGTCGGCGGCGATCCTGCGGTGGGCCCGGCCGGTCAGCTACCAGAACTGCCCGGAGGCGCTCCTCCCCCCCGCGCTGCGGGACGCGAATCCGCTGGGGATCCTCCGGATGGTGGACGGCCGCTGGACGCGCGACCCGGTCGCGCCGCCCGCCGCCTGACGGGAAAAGGACTGGCCAGGGTCGGAGTCGAACCGACGACACCCGGTTTTTCAGACCGGTGCTCTACCAACTGAGCTACCTGGCCGCAGGCATGAAAGGAATATAGTACCGCACGGCCCGGCGGCCCGCCGGGCTCACCTCATGATGGCTTGAGGCTGTCCCGGGCGAGCCGTGCGAGCCGAGGGGGCTACCGGTGGCCGCGGTCGCCCCCCACGCTCTCGAGCTGCTGGCTGAGCTTCCGCTTCCGGTCCGCTTCCCGCCGCGCCGCGTCCTTCTTCTGCGAGGACAGCTCCTCGCGGATCTGCTCGCGCAGCGCCCGGATACGCCCGCCGTACCCGGCCTGCTCGAAGCGCTTGATGAAATCCTTCTGCTCCGTCTCGACCGCGATGGACACCGGGGTGATCCCGCTGGCCGCCCGGGCCGCCGCATCCGCGTGGTGCTTGAGCAGCAGCTCGACCACCGCGGGATGCCGCTCCTGCACCGCGAAATGGAGGGGCGTCATGCCGTACCGCGTCGCCGCATGCACGTCCGCCCCGTGCGCCAGGAGCGCCTCGGCCAGGTCGGTGTACCCGAACATGGCGGCATAATGCAGCGGCGTCCACCCGTCGGCGTTCTTGACCGAGGCCAGCGCGCCCCCGTCCAGCAGGACCCGGGCGGTGTCCACCAGCCCCTTGCGGGCGGCGAGCAGCAGGGCGGGCGGGTGCTCGCCCACGAGGGCGTTCACGTCCTGCCCGGCGGCGAGGAAGATCTTCACGTTGTCGGCGTCGTCGCGCTCGACCAGGTCGATGAAGTCCTCGGGACTGAACACGATGTTCTTCTGGTTCAACTGCTCCACCGCGTCGTCCTGCGCCTGGTCGGCGCGCGCCGCCGGCGCCGCGAGGAGCACGGCCATGAGGAGACCCAGCCACGGGTGCTTCATGTCAAGGCGGTCATATTAGGCGATCGGAAACCGCTTGTCGAGCGCGTGGTGCTCCGCCAGGTCGACAATCTGATGGAAATCATGGAATGTGATCAGCCGGTCGAGGATGTCGCGCGTCGTTCCCGCGGTGCGCAGGTGCGTGAACGCGTCCGTCATCGCCCGTGCGGCGGCGAACAGCCCCGTGAGCGGGAACACCGCGATCCGGAAGCCCAGGGCCTCCAGCTCCGCCCGGTCCAGGATCGGCGTCACGCCGCCCTCCAGCATGTTCGCCACGAACGGCGGTTCCAGCGCGGCGGCCACGGCGCGGACCTCCTCGATCCCGCGCGGCGCCTCCACGAACAGGGCGTCCACCCCGGCGGCCTTGTAGGCCCGGGCCCGGCGGAGCGCCTCCTCCAGGCTGCCCGTGGCCTCGCGCGCGTCGGTCCGGGCCACGATGAAGAAGTCCGCCTGCCCCCGGGCCTCGACGGCGGCGCGGAGCTTCTGGACATGTGCCTCCATCGGCACCACCTTCTTCCCCGCCATGTGCCCGCACCGCTTGGGCCACACCTGGTCCTCGAGGAAGCACCCTTTCGCGCCGGCCTGGATGAGCTCCCGCACGGTACGCACCACGTTCGAGATCCCGCCGTACCCGGTATCCGCATCCACGATCACCGGGCAGTCCACCACGCGGCAGATCCGGCGCGCGGCGTCGAGCACCTCCGTCTGGGTCAGCAGCCCGATATCCGGGTCGCCCAGGCTCCCCGCCGCGACGCTGTAGCCCGACACGAAGAGGGCCTCGAATCCCGCCCGCCGCGCGATCTTGGCGGACAGCGCGTCGTACACGCCCGGCGCGAGCAGGAGCCCGCGCTGCACCAGGTCACCGACCGTCGTCTTCATGGATCCTCCTGTTCATGGATGTGCCAGCCCGGGCAGCTCCGGCGGCGGGGCGCCCGTGAGGGAGTCCGCGCCCGCCCGGGTCACCGCGTACGTGTCCTCCAGCCGGATCCCGCCCCACCCGGGGAGGTAGATGCCCGGCTCCACCGTCACCACCTGGCCCGCGCGCAGGGGCGTCGGCACGCCCCGCCCGAGCCGCGGCTCCTCGTGGATCTCGAGCCCCAGCCCGTGGCCGAGGCTGTGCATGAACGTGGCGGCCCGCGGGCCCAGCGCGCGGCGCGCCACGGCATCCGGGTCCGCCGCG
>CAYNUZ010000349.1:0-2625 GCA_964400385.1 uncultured bacterium
GCACCCGCCCGGCGGCCCGCGGTCCCGGCGGCGCTGGAGGACGGGACCCCGGTCGCCACGGTCGCGTGGCGGGGCCGGACCCTGGCCGCGGCCGCCAACCGGCTGATCCTCCGGCTCACCCCGGGAACCCCCGGCGACCACCAGCGCATCCTGCGCGGACTGGGGCTCGCGCGGCGGCGGCGGCTGGGCCGGATTGATGCGGAGGTGGTGGAATGGTCGGGCGGCGAGCCGGTAACCGAGGTCCTGGCGCGGCTGGCGGCCTCGGGCCTGGTCCGCCGGGCCGAACCCGACCCCCTGACGTTTGCCGCCGTGTACCCGGTCCCCGACGACCCGTTCTACCAGTCCGCCACCTTCCCGACCCAGTCCGACATGACGCGGATCGAGGCGGACAGGGCGTGGAATGACCCGGGGCTGCCGGCGGCGGCGGGCGGCGCCGCGATCCGCGTGGCGGTGCTCGATACCGGAATCCAGTACGCCCACCCCGACTTCTTCCTGCCGAATCCGTCCTTCCCGACGGCCACGCGGGTCCTGACCGTTCCGTCCGGCCCGGGACCCGCGCTGCTGGGCGGGCATGTGCTCGGCATCAACCTGGTCAACGGCACCTTCGATCCGGCGGACTGCGACGGCCACGGCACCCACGTGTCGGGGACCATCGGGGCGGCTACGAACAACGGCACCGGGGTCGCGGGCCTGACCTGGAACCCGCGGATCATGCCGGTCAAGTTCCTGAGCTGCAAGGGGGTGGGGACCGTGTCCGACGAGCTGGCGGGGGTCGAGTTCGCGATCGCCAACGGCGCGCGCGTGCTCAACATGAGCTTCGGGGACGACGTCTTCACCCAGGCGGAGGAGGACGAGATGCAGGCCGCGACGGACGCCGGCATCGTCCTGGTGGCCGCCAGCGGGAACTCGGGCGGCCCGATCGGGTATCCGGCGTCGTACCCGCAGGTGATCGCGGTCGGCAGCGTGGACGCCTCGGACCAGTGGTCCACCTTTTCGTGCTTCGGCCCGGAGCTGGCCGTCACCGCGCCCGGTGAGGGGATCGTCTCCACCGTCACCAAGTCCGAGTATGCGGTCTACGACGGGACCTCCATGGCGACGCCGCACGTCGCCGGACTGGCCGCGCTGCTGGTCTCCCAGAACCCCGACTGGGCGCCGGAGACCGTGCGCCGCCGGCTGACGGCCACCGCGGCGCGGGTGCCGCCGCCGTTCGGCGGCGTCTACGACGGCAACGGGTTCGAACAACACATGGGGCACGGCAGGATTGACGTCTACCAGGCCATGGGCGGGCTGGCCACGACCGCCACCTACCATGCCGCCGCATACCTCTGGAACGGCACGGCCGCCCTCTCCGCGCCCGCGGGGGCCAACCCCGTGTCGCTGCACCGGTTCGCCACGAGTGCAGGCGGCACGGTCGTCCTGTCGCTCGGCATGGCCAATCCCAATGCCGTGTCCTTCCCGTCCATGCTGGCGCGGGTCGTCCGTCCGGACGGGTCCACGACCCTGCACGCCCTGGCGGCCACCCCGGTCACGGCCACGATCGCGCTGCTCTCGGTCTCGCTGCCCGTGCCCTCCAACCCCAGCACCACGCTCCAACAGGTCTATGTGCCGGAAGCGGTCCTGACCGAGCCGAAGGGCGAGACGACGCGGCTGCCGTTGCCGGCCTGGACGGTACCGGTAGCGGTGCCGACCACCGTGGTGGCCACGGCCCTGCCCGCCGCGCCGGACGCGGGGGCCTCCGCGACGGTCACGGTGGAGGTGCGGGACGCGGGCGGCAACCCGATGTCCGGCATCGCCGTGACGGGGGCGGTGGCCGGCGGGACGGTCGGGAGCCTCTCCGCGACCTCCGGCACGACCCCGCTGTACGCACCGGTCCTGACCCTGCCCGCCTCGCCGGGCCGGTCGCTCCTGGTCTTCCGCGCTGGCGCGCTGACGGGGACCCTGACGGTGACGGGCGCAGCCCGGCTCAACCTGACGCTGACCGCGAGCCCCGCGGGCGGGGGGTGCACCGGCGGAATCGAGTCGTGCGGGCTCGGCTGGTCCAAGGGCGGATCTTCCACCGTCTACGGCATCACGCTCACCGACAGCCTGCCGGCGGGACTGGCCTGGCGCGCGCCGTCGCTGGCTTTCTGGGCCGCCCCCGATACGGCCGGCACGCCGTCGCTTTCAGCCTCCGCCTGGGCGGCGTCTCCGGCTGGTCCGTGGATCGCGGGGGAGCCGCCGGACGGGACCCCGGGCCCGATTCTGCTGCAGTGGACCGTGGACCGGCTGGCGGCTGGAAGGTCCGGGGCGATCGATTTCATAGTCGCGCTCGCGACAACCGTCACCGGCGCCCCGCTTGCGATAGGACGAGTCTCGGCGACCCTCGCCGGCGACGCGGCGACCTACGCACCCGCGAGCACGCCCTCCGTCCCGGTGACGCAGCCGGGAGCTCTCGCGGCCGCCGCCGCCGGACCCCCCGCCGTCCTGGCGGGCCGGTGGATGGAGCTCACGCTGACCGTGACGAACACCGGGGGACTCCCGGTCACGGGCATCGTTCCCGCGGCGGGCGTCGCCCCGCCCGCGTCCGTGGCGGTTCCCGTCGGCGGCCCGTCGCCTGCCTCCGTGGCGTCGCTGGCGCCGGGGGCC
>CAYNUZ010000350.1:0-2616 GCA_964400385.1 uncultured bacterium
GGGAGGCCCCGAACGGCTGGCCTTGGGCAGCCGGTGGCCCGGCGGTCGCCGGCGCGGCCTTCATCTTGTCTATGCTGTCGGCCGGAATGCCGCCGTCCTTGCCGCCGTACAGGCCCAGCATCGGGCCGTTCAGCTGGCCAGCGATGTCGATCGGGTTCTTCGGGCTGAGCTCGTTGGGCGTGCCCACCAGCCGGCCGTACCAGGCCGGCGAGGCGTTGAGCGCGGAGCCGCCGCTGCCGGCGTGGAGGACGGCATACCCGGCGGGGATCCGCTGCTGGTGCCGAAGGGCATCGGCCTCCTGCCGTGCCGCGGCGGGGATGATGGGAGCCACGAGCGCGGCATCCTCCGGCGCCGGGACCAGCGCCCGCAGGAGGTCCAGGTTGTACTGGAGCTCGTGGCGGAGGTTGTCCTTCCGGTGGATCCTGACCCGGTCGGTGAAGAGGGGCGAATACCAGCGGTACGCCGTCCCGACCCGGCGTGGGACGTCGGTGAACCAGGTGGCGAACGCCGCCGCCGGGCGGGGATAGAACAGGACGGCGGCGTCGAATTCCCTCAGCCGCAGCCAGTCCCGGAGCGGGCCGCCGGCGTGGGCCGCGTCCCAGGGGAACACCTCGCTGATCCACGGCTGCCCTTCGAGCAGCGCCGCCGGGCCCTCGGCCGCCACCACCGCGACCCGCTCGCCGGCGGCCGACGCGGCCGCTGCCATGGCGGGCATGGTGAGCAGGAGGTCGCCGATCCGGTCGGTGCGGAAGCAGACGATCTTCATGCCGGCGCGCGGGCGTACCGGCGGGCCCACTCCGCCAGCCCGAACAGGCCGTAGAGCGCGACCCCGTGCCGGCCGGTGGCGGCGCTGCGCCGCACGAGCGCGGCGACCGCATCGTGGCGCAGCCACGGCAGGGACCGGAACTCCCGCGCATCCAGCGCGTCGTGCAGCCGGTCCCGCAGCGGGCCCGCGAACCACCGCGCCCACGGCGGCTCGAATCCCACCTTGGGCCGGGCCGCCAGCCCGGGCGGGAGGAGCGGGGCGAGCGCCTCCTTCAGGATCCGCTTGGAAGTCCCGCCGCCCAGCTTGTACGATCCCGGCAGCGCCTGCACGTATTCCACGAGCGGGTGGTCGAGGAACGGGGTCCGGGCCTCCAGCGACACGGCCATGCTCATGCGGTCCACCTTCTGGAGAAGGTCATCCGCCAGCCACGTCTCGAGGTCCACGGCCAGCGTCGCGTTCAGCGCGTCCGGGCCGGCATGGGCGCCGTACGCCGGGGCGAACGCCGCGGCCTGGGCGGAGAGGGCGCTGCCGGTGAGCGCCGCGAACCCGCCGGGCGTGTATACCCCCGCCGCGTAGAGGTGGCGGAGGGCGGGGTCCGGCTCGGTGGCGGCCCAGAATCCCTTGGCCGATCGGACCGCCAGGAGGTCGCGTTCCGCCAGCCCCTCCACCCCGCCGCGCAGCCACGCGAAGGGCCACGCGCGCATGGCCGCCAGCCGGTACCGGGCGTACCCCGCGAAGAGTTCGTCGCCGCCTTCCCCGGCCAGCGCCACCGTCACCTGCTGCCGGGCCAGGCGGCAGACCAGGTACGTGGGCAGGCAGGCCGGATCGAGGATCGGCTCGTCGAGGCTGTCGAAGACCCGGTCCAGCACGCCCAGCGCCTCGTCTTCCCCCGTGAAGAGCTCATGGTGGTCGCATCCGTACTGCGCGGCGGCGGCGCGCGCGTACCGCGCGTCCTCCTCCCCGCCGGGATGATCGAACCGGATGGTGTAGGTCTTGACCGGCTCCCTGAGCATCCGGGACAGCAGGGCGACGATCCCGGCGGAATCCACCCCCCCGCTGAGCAGCGCGCCCAACGGGACCTCGCTGAGCAGCCGCAGCCGGACGGCCTCCTCGAGCCGCTCCAGCACACCCGCCCGGGCCGCCTCGTACGGGATCGCCGCCGCCGTGTCCCCCACCCGCCAGTACCGGGTCACGGTGGCCTGCCCATCCCGGAAGACCAGCCGGTGGCCGGCAGGGAGCTTGTGGATGTTCCGGTACGGGGTACACGGGCTCGGGATGTACTGGAGCGCCAGCGACGTCATCAACGCGCCGTCGTCCACCGTCCAGTCCAGCCCCGGATACGGCCGCAGCGCCTTGAGTTCGGACCCGAAGACCAGCGCCCCGTCCCGGGCGCGCGCCCAGTAGAGCGGTTTCTTGCCCAGCCGGTCGCGGGCCAGCAGGACGAGGTTGCGTTCGCGGTCCAGGATCGCGAACGCAAACATCCCCCGGAGATCGTCCACCACGGCTTCGCCCTTCTCCTCATAGAGATGGACGATCGCCTCAGTGTCGCTGTGCGTCCTGAAAACGTGGCCCCTCGCCTCCAGCCCCCGCTGCAACTCCGGGCCGTTGAAGACCTCGCCGTTGTACACGATCCCGACGGTGCCGTCCTCGTTCCAGAGCGGCTGACTGCCGCCCGCCACGTCCACGATGGCCAGCCGCCGCATGGCCAGCCCCGCCCCGTCGCCGAGGAACTCCCCCGCCGAATCGGGGCCGCGATGGGTGATCGCCGCGTTCATGGCGCGCAGCGCGTCCCGGTCCGCCGCCCGGCCCCGGTCCGGGTGGACGATGCCGCAGATCCCGCACATCAGTCG
>CAYNUZ010000351.1:0-2614 GCA_964400385.1 uncultured bacterium
ACGGGCGATCCCAAGGGCTCCCGCAACGCCAAGTACATCGGCGGCGGCGCGGCCCTCGGCGCCCTCGTCGGCATCCTCTCCGACAAGAACAACAAGAACGACCACGCCCTGGGCGGCGCCGCCATCGGCGCGGCCGCGGGCACGGCCGTCGCCGCCGGCACGGCGGACACCGTCATCAAGATCGACGCCGCCGCGCCGCTCAGCTTCCACCTCGCCGCCCCCGAGACGGTGATGGTGAAGAAGTAAGGCGTTTCCGGTTCACGGAAAGGGGCCGCGCCGCGGCCCCTTTTCTTATGCTTCCAGCTGCTTCAGCCGCTCGGCCTCGAAGGCCGCGCGCAGCGGCTCGAGGATCGGTTCGATGGCGCCGCCCATGAAGGCGTCGATCTGGTGGATGGTCACGCCCACCCGGTGGTCCGTCACGCGGTTCTGGGGGAAGTTGTAGGTGCGGATCTTCTCGCTGCGGTCGCCCGACCGCACCTGCTCCCTGCGCGCGGCGCCCCGCTCGGCGTCCGCGGCCGCGATCCGGGCGTCCGCCACCCGGGCCCGGAGCACCTTGAGGGCCCGCTCGCGGTTCTTGTGCTGGGAGCGCTCGTCCTGGCACTGGACCACGATCCCGGTCGGCACGTGGACGATGCGGACGGCGGAGTAGGTGGTATTGACGCTCTGCCCGCCCGCGCCGGAGGAGCAGAACGTGTCGATGCGCAGGTCGTTCGGGTTGATCTCGACGTCCACCTCCTCGGCCTGGGGCAGCGCCGCGACCGAGACCGCGGAGGTGTGGATCCGTCCCTGCGCCTCGGTGGCGGGGACCCGCTGGACCCGGTGCACGCCGCCCTCGTACTTGAGCCACCGCCAGACGTCCTTCCCGTCCAGCCCGACCACGGCCTCCTTGACGCCGCCCATCTCCGCGTCGCTCCGCGACAGGATCTCCGCCTTCCAGCCGCGGTGTTCGGCGTACCGGAGGTACATCCGCAGCATGTCGGCCGCGAAGAGCGCGGCCTCCTCGCCGCCGGTCCCGGCGCGGATCTCGAGGATGGTGCCGCGCGAGTCCAGCGGATCCCGGTCGCGTTCCTCGAGGAGGGCGGCCAGGCGGGCCTCGAGCGCGCGCTCGCGGACCGCCAGCCCGGCCAGCTCCTCGCGCGCGAGCTCGGCGAGCTCGGCGTCACCGCCCTGCCGGGCGGCCTCGAGCTCCTCCTGCTCGCGGCGGAGCCGGCGCAGGGCCCGGTAGCCCTCCACCAGCGGCTCCAGCTCCCCCATCGTCCGGGAGATCCGCTGCAGCTCGTCGGGCCGCGACCCGACGCCCGGGTCGCTGACGGCCCGGACCAGCGCGTCGTAGTCGCGCTCGGCCTGGTCCAGCTTGGGCGTGGCGGCTTTGGACAGGGACATCGGGGCTCCTTGGCTCGGGGGTCCGGTCGGGTTGTGGGGGTCGGGTGGAGTCGGGTGAGGGGGCGGAGGAGGCCGCTAGCTGGCGGCCGCCGCGGCGGGGGCGGCGGTCTTCTTCTGGTACTTCTTCACGAACTTCTCGACCCGCCCGGCCGTGTCCACGAACCGCTGGGTCTGGGTGAAGAAGGGGTGGCACTTGGAGCACACCTCGACGTGGATCACGGCCTTGGTGGCGCGCGTCTTCACGGTCTCCCCGCAGTTGCAGGTGACCGTGCAGTCGACGTACGCGGGATGGATCTTGTCCTTCATGCCGTGACCATTCTGCCATGGCGGCCGGGTTCCGTCAAGCGCGCCCCGCCCGGCCCCGGATCAGAGATACCGGGAGAGCCAGCGCTCCGGGTTCCGCGGGTTGCCGTCCAGCCGGACCTCGAAATGCAGGTGCGGGGCGGTCGCGTCGCCGGAGTACCCCACGTGCCCGATGACCTGGCCCTCCTGGACGTGTTCGCCCTCGCGGACGAGGTAGACGGACTGGTGGCCGTACCACGTCTCGTACCCGTGGTCGTGCGCGAGGATCACGAGGCGGCCGTACCCGCCCCGCCAGCCGGCAAAGGCCACGACCCCGTCCCGCGCCGCGAGGATCGGGGTGCCGTCCGGCGCCACCAGATCCATGCCCGTGTGGAACTGGGCGTCGCCGGAGAACGGGTTGCGCCGGTGGCCGTACCGGTCCGAAACGACCAGCCGGCCGTCCTGGCCGAGCGGCTTGCCGAACGCGCCGCGGGGGGCCCGGACGGTCCGGACCCGCTGCTGGCGGACCAGCCGCCGCCGCTGGTCCTCGGTGAGCGGCGCCACGTCGGGGATGAAGAGGTCCTTCCCCACCGCGATGCGCTTGGGGTTCATGATCTCGTTGGCCTCGAGGAGCACGTCGGGGCTGACCTGGTAGGCCGTGGCGATGTCCGAGATCGTCAGGCCCGGCTGCATGGTGTGGAAGATCCCGGGCCGGGACGGGATCCGGACGCGGTCGCCCGGCTTGAGGTCGTCGAGGTTCACGGTGGCGTTCAGGCCCTCCAGGCTCGCCCGCGTGGTCCGGAACTGCGCGACGAG
Source organism: uncultured bacterium (assembly GCA_964400385.1). GTDB lineage: Bacteria > Oederibacteriota > CAKKQC01 > CAKKQC01 > CAKKQC01 > CAYNUZ01. The sequence goes on from CAYNUZ010000351.1 coordinate 2,482, forward strand.
GCTGGCCACGGTCTCCCCGGCGCGCACCGTGTGCAGCGTGACCGCGAGCCCGCGCAGGGCCCCGCCCGCCTGCGCGGCGGCGGGGGGCGGCAGCAGGCCCCCGGGCGGCGAGTCCGGCGTGTTCTCCAGGCCC
>CAYNUZ010000352.1:0-2611 GCA_964400385.1 uncultured bacterium
TGGCGCGCGGCACGCCGTGGCCGGTGCGGTGGGCCACGGCGCTGGCCGGCGCCACGGCGCTCGGCCTGGCCCCCCACGCGGTCCGGCTCGTTCCGATCGCGGAATCCGCCGCCTGGTTCCCCGAACCCCCGGCGTTGCGGGTCCTGGCCAGCGACACCGACACGTACCGGGTCCTCCTGACCCTGCCCAACCTGGCGATGCCGTACGGGCTGGCGGATCCCCAGGGGTACGATGCGATGACGCCCCGGCTGGTCGAGGAGCTGCTGCGGCCCTCCCGGCCGATGGGCCCGCTCGGGAACGAACCCGCGATGCTGGAGCGGGCCAGCCTCCCGCTCCTCTCCCTCCTGAACGTGAAGTACGTCGTTGTTCCTCCCGGAACCATGCGCTCCGGGGAATTCTTCGGGAAGGTCTACGCCGGGCCGGATGCCACCGTGTGGCAGAACGTCCGCGTCCTGCCCCGCGCGTTTGTCGTCGGCCGGGTGTTGCGTCTGCCGGCCGCGCAAACGGCGGAGGCGGTCCGGACCGCCAGCCTGGCCACCTTGCGGGGCACGGTCATCCTGCCCCTCGGGGAAGGGGATCCGGCCGGCATGGAGACGCCGGCGGTCACGGGACGCGCGGACGTGCTCGAGGACGCGGGGGGGCGCGTGACCGTCAGCGCCGAATTGGGCGCGCCGGGCTACGTGGTCCTCACCGATACCTGGGACCGCGGCTGGACCGCAGAGGTGGACGGGGAGCCGGTGCCGGTCCTCCGCGCCGACCATGCATTCCGTGCGGTCCGCGCCGGGGCGGGCAGCCACGAGATCGTCTTCACCTTCCGGCCCCGGCGGCTCACCCTCGGCCTGGCGGCGTGCGCTGCCGGCGCCGCTGTGCTGGCGGTCATGTTGTTCGGCGCGCTTCCCGCGGGGAGCGCCCGCAGGCGGGCTGGTATCGTGGACCGATGAGCCGTCCCGCCCCGTTCCGGCCGGTCCCGATTTCCGCGTGAAAACCTTCCGCCTGACGGTGGCCTACGACGGCGGTGCGTATGCGGGCTGGCAGGTCCAGCCGGGGCGGCGCACGGTTGCGGGGGAGCTGGCACGCGCCTGCCGGGCCGTGGGCGGCCGGTGCGAGGGCGTGCTGGGGGCGGGCCGCACGGACGCCGGCGTCCATGCGGTCGGCCAGGTGGTCCGGGTCCGGATGCCCCGGAACCGGGAGGCGGCCCGGTTGCCTGCGGCGCTGAACGGGGTCCTGAGCCCGGATGTGGTGGTGTCCGAGGCGCTCGAGGTGGCGGATTCCTTCGATCCGCGCCGGCGGGTCATTGCCCGTGCGTACCGGTATGCGGTGTGGAACCGTCCCACCCGGTCGCCGTTCGCCGCCCGGCTCGCGTGGTGGGTGGCGAAGCCGTTGAATGTGAGGGCGATGCGGCAGGCCGCGGCGCTGTTCCGCGGCCGCCACGACTTTTCCGCATTCTGCCTCGCGTCGGCCCGCGAACGGGATCCGGGATGGCCGGTCCTGCGGTGCCGGCTCGTCCGCCGGGGACAGCTCCTCCTCCTCGATGTGGTGCGCCGGGGCTTCCTCCATCGGATGGTGAGGCTGATCGCCGGGGCGGTCGTGGCCGCGGGTGCGGGACTGCTCCGGCCCGGCGCCGTCCGGCGCGCGCTCGCGGCCGGGACGAACGGGGTCCGGGTGGCGGCCGCCGCCCCGGCGCACGGGCTCTGCCTGCTGTCGGTCCGTTATCAGGCTGATCCGGCGCGCGCCGGGGCGGACTGGCCGGTCGGGGTGCGGTGACCCCGCGCGTCCGGACCGGAGGGTCCGCGGGCCGGGCCCTGACCCTTGGCCTGTGCGGGCTGGCGGCCTGGATCTGGGGACATGCCACCGGACCCTTCCATGTGGACGATCCGCTGTTCCTGGCCTGGGCGGGCGCCCTCCACGGCCCCCGCCTCGCGGCGGCAACCGGAGGGTTGAATTGGACCGGGACCCTCGAACCGCTCCGGGTGCATACGATGCACTACCCTCCTGGTTGGGCCTGGGTGCTGGCCGCGAGCCGGGCTGCGGGCGCGGACTCCGGGCGGGCGCTCCACTGGCTGCAATGGCCGTTCGCCGCCATGGCGCTGGCGGGCTGCGTCCGGCTGGCGCGGCTCTGGCGGGTCTCTCCGGGGGCGATGCTCCTGCTCTGCGGAACCTCGCCGCTGCTGCTCCTCCCCGCGACTACCGTCATGCCCGACCTGGCCTGTTTCGGTCCGGGGGTGCTGGGACTTTCAATCTGGTTGGAAGGGGAGACCGCGGCCGGGACGATGCTCGCGGGGGGACTCCTGGTGCTCGCCGGACAGATGAAGCAGACCCTCCTGCCCCTGCTCCCCCTCCTGCGGTTCCCGGGCGGATCCGGGAGCCGGGGGGGCTGGCCGCGTGTGGCCGCCGCCGTCGGGGTCTGGATCGCCTGCGGGATCTATCCGCACGGCGCGGGCGGCGGGGGCAACTGGATCGGGGGGCACCTGGCCTGGATCCTCGGCTGGGCGTGGGAGCCGGCCCTCGTCCTCCCGAAGGCCGGATACCTCCTCGCGATCGCCGCCGCAGGCGTGCTGTTTCCGGCGGCGTGGCTGCCGGTGGTGCTGCGGCCCGGGGCGGGGAGGACGCT
>CAYNUZ010000353.1:0-2602 GCA_964400385.1 uncultured bacterium
CGCCGCCACGGCGAACCGCCGCCCGGCGCCGCGGCGGGCCACCACGGCGTTGTACCCGCTGACCGCGACGATCCGGCCCCGGGTGCGGCGGCCGGCGTCCAGCTCCACCCGCAGGAGCGTCGTCGCCGGCGCGGAGGTGGTGACCACGGCCACGCGCGCAATCGCCTCCGGCCGCACCCCCTCGATCCGGATCCCCAGGGTCCGGCGGTACGGCACGTCGTAGCCCCGCATCCCGGCGAATTCCGCGGTCAGGCCCCGGAAGGTGAACACCACCGTGCGCCCGCGGCAGCGCGTGCGGATCGCGGCGGCCCGCCACGCGGAGTTGAACTGGTCATCCCGGCCGAACCACCCGAACCCGAAGGGGTTGCGGGTGTCCCGGCCCAGCTCCCACCGGCTCTCCGGCCAGGTCTTCCGGAGGTACGACAGACCGACCCGGGCGGGCACGGGGCCGCGGAACGTGACCGCGACCTCCCGGATGTCCCGCGGCTCCTCGAACCGCACCTCGTGCCGGGGCGTGCGCGGCAGGGCGAACGGTGCGATATCGAACGGGGCGGGACGCGGCATGGACCCCAGTATAGGGGGCCGGGGGTCAGCCTCCGGCGATGATCCGGACCGCCGCGCGCAGGGACTCCGGCAGCCCGTAGAGGTCCATCGCCGTGATCAGCACCGCGCTCGACCAGCCTGCGGCCAGCAGGAACCACCCGTTGGCCCACCGGCCCATCCGCGCCCGCGAACTGGTGAAGTGCAGGAGCGGGAACATCGCCAGGGGCAGTTGCAGGGCCAGCGCCACCTGGCTGAGGGTGAGCAGGTCAGTCACCTTGCCGTCCCCGCGCAGGCCGATGATGACGATCGCCGGCAGGATCGCCAGGCCCCGGGTCAGCAGCCGCCGGGCCCAGGGCCGGAGCCGCCAGTGCATGAATCCCTCCATCACCACCTGCCCGGCCATCGTGCCGGTGATCGTGCTGCTCTGCCCGCTGGCCAGGAGCGCCACCGCGAAGAGCACGCTCGCCGCGGCCGAGCCCAGCAGGGGCGCCAGCGTGTTCGACGCCACCCGGATCCAGTCCGGATTGCCGCCGAACTCCACCACGCCCTCGCCGGGGACCGCGACGCCGGTCTTCCCGAAGAAGACGAGCGCGGCCAGGACCAGGATCGCGGCATTCACCAGGAAGGCGATGGACAGCGCCACCGTCGAGTCGATCGTGTTGAACCGGATCGCCATCCGCACCGAGTCGTGGTCCGGCCGCACCCGCCGGCTCTGGACGAGGGCGGAGTGCAGGTACAGGTTGTGCGGCATCACGGTGGCCCCCACGATCCCGGTCGCGATGAAGGCCATCCCCGGCGCGCCGAGCCCGGGCCGCGCCAGGGCCCGGCCCATTTCGAGGAAATCCGGCGCCGTCTGGGGCAGCACGAAGATCTCGATGTAGTAGCAGACGCCGATCGTGGCGATCAGCAGGAGCACGACCGCCTCGATCGTCCGCATCCCGTACCGCTGGAGCGCCAGCAGCAGGAAGACGTCGGCCGCGGTGATCAGGACGGCCCAGAACAGCGGGATGTGGAAGAGGAGGTTGAGCGCGACCGCGCTGCCCAGCACCTCGGCCAGGTCGCACGCGCCGATCGCCAGCTCGCAGAGGAGCCAGTTGGGCCACCGGGACCAGGCGGGATACCAGTCCCGGCAGCACTGAGCGAGGTCGCGGCCGGTCACCACGCCCAGCCGGGCCGACAGGACCTGCATGACCACCGCCATCGCGCTCGCCGCGGCCACCACCCAGAGGAGCCCGTACTTGAACTGGGCCCCCGCCGCCAGGTCGGTCCCCCAGTTGCCCGGGTCCATGTACCCGACGCTCACCAGCACCGCGGGCCCGAGGTAGGCCAGGCAGTGCCGCCAGAACCCGTCCCCGTGGTGCGGGACCCGGACGGTGCGGTGCAGCCCCTCCAGGGAGCGGGCGGGGCGGGCGGCGGGTTCGCTCCTGATCTTAGCCATGGCTAAATTCCCGACCAGTATCCCAGCCCCCGGCCCCGGCGTCAACCCGGAAGTTAGACAAGGCTAAACCGCGGGTGGTACGATCGGCGCATGCCGGGCACGGGACGCCGCGACCGCCTCCGCATGGGCCTCACCCACGCCATCGAGGACTACCTCAAGGAGGCGTTCAAGCTCTCCTCGCGCGGGGGGCGCGCCACCGTGGGCGCGATGGCCGCCCGCCTGGGCGTGGCCGCCCCCTCGGTCACCAACATGGTGAAGAAGATGCGTGCGATGGGGCTGGTGGCGCACGCTCCCTACGGCGGCGTCGGCCTCACGCCCCGCGGCGCGCGAATCGCGCTGGAAATCATCCGGCACCACCGGCTCTGGGAGCTGTACCTCGCGCGGCGGCTGCGGCTCCCGCTCGAGGCGGTCCACGCCGAGGCCGAGCGGCTGGAGCACGTGATGTCGGACGGGCTGGAGGAGCGGATGGCCGAGATCCTGGGCCACCCGGACGCCGATCCGCACGGCGACCCGATCCCGACCCGGTCGGGGGTCCTGCGCGCCGGGCCGGACGGCCGGCGGCTGACCGAGCTGGCCCGCGGCGAGCGGGCGGTGGTGGCGCACCTCTCCGACCGCAATCCG
>CAYNUZ010000354.1:0-2578 GCA_964400385.1 uncultured bacterium
CGCCTCGTCCACCCGGCGCGCCCGCTCCGCCAGCCACGCGGCGGCCGGCGCCGGGAGGGGCGCCGTCATTGGCCGCCGCCGCCCGGTTCCTCTTCCTCCAGCGGCTTGACGGACCGCTTGCCGTCCTTCTGCTTGAGCGCGACCTCGACCCGCCGCTGGGCATCCTCCAGCCGGGACGAGCAGGCCTGGATCAGGCCCACCCCGCGCTCGAAGAGCTTCAGGGACTCGTCCAGCTCCTGCTCGCCGCGCTCGAGCTTCTCCACGATCCCGCGCAGCTCCTGCAGCGCCTTCTCGAACTTGACCTCCGGCTCCTTCATTCGACCTCCTCCACCACCACCCGCAGTGACCCCTTGCCGAGCCGCACCCGGACCTTCCGGCCCGGCGCGGACGAGGCGGCGTCCTTGAGCACCCCCCCGTCCGGCATCGCGAAGGCGATCGCGTACCCGCGCCCGAGCACCGCCAGCGGAGAGAGGGCGTCGAGCCGGCCGCGCAGCGCCAGCATCCGTTCGCGGGACTCCGCCAGGCGGCGGGCTGCCCCGGTGCCCAGCCGCGCGGAGAGCTGCTCGACGGCCTCCCGCTGCCGCGCCAGCACCTGCGCCGGGGACGCGGCCCGTACCCGGGTCCCGAGGTCGCGCAGCATCTCGGCCAGCCCGCGCAGGATCTCGCGCGCGGCGTCCGCGAGCCCCTCGCGCCCGTCGTCCAGCGCCTGCGCCATCTCGTCCACGGCACGCCGCAGCCCCTGCTCCATCCGCCCCCGGGCCTCCCGGAACTCCCGCCGGAGGTCGGCGCGGTCCGGCGTGACGAACTCCGCGGCCTGGGAGGGCGTGGACGCCCGCCGGTCCGCCACGTAGTCCGCGATCGTCACGTCCGGCTCGTGCCCGACCCCGTTGACGACCGGGATGTCCGAGGCCGCGATCGCGCGGGCGACCGCCTCGTCGTTGAACGCCATGAGGTCCTCGAGCGAGCCGCCGCCGCGGCAGGTGACCAGCACGTCGAACCCGCCCATCGCGTTGGCGTCCCGGATCGCCTCGACGATCTGCGCGGGCGCCGCCTCCCCCTGGACCAGGACGGGGAACAGGACGATGTGCTGGCCCGGGAACCGGCGCCGGGTCACCTTGAGGAAGTCGCGCACGGCGGCACCCTCCGCCGAGGTGACCAGCGCGATCCGGTGCGGGAATGCCGGGATCGGCCGCTTGCGCTCCGCGGCGAACAACCCCTCGGCCTCGAGGCGGCGCTTCAGCTCCTCGATCCGCTGCTGGAGCGCGCCCAGCCCGGCCTGCTCCAGGTGCTCGACGATGATCTGGCACCGGCTGCGGAACATCGACAGGCGGCCGAACGCGACCACCTCCATCCCGTCCGCCGGCGCGAACGCGAGCTTCCGGTTGGCGCCCTTGAAGAACGCGGCGTTCAGGAATTCCGCCTCGTCCTTGAGGTCGAAGTACATGTGCCCGCTGCCGCCGATCAGCCGGAAGCCGGAGATCTCCCCGCGGACATAGACCGCGGGGTGGGCCGATTCGAGGAGGTCCTTCACCTCGGCGACAAGCTGCGAAACCGAGTACACGGGGTGGCCGTCCGCCAGCTCAGGTCCCGGAACGGCCTTCCGCGCTCCCGGGGCGGGGCCGGCGGACGGCGGCGGCGCCGCCGCCCGGGCGATTGAAAACAGGTCGTCCTCCGGCGGCCGGCTGCGCTTCATCCGGATATAGTAGCAAGCGACGATGATGGCCCGGCCATGACCTCCTCCCACTCCGCTGCCGTGAGCGGCTTTCGCCGCGGCACGGCCGACGCGCTGCTCCTCCTGCTCTTCGCGCTGTCCGGGTTCGCCGGGCTCGCGTACGAGATGCTCTGGATCCGCGACTTCTCCTTCCTGCTCGGCTCCACGGTCCATACCCTCTCCGCCGTGCTCGCGGCGTACATGGCCGGGCTGGCCGCGGGAAGCTGGGCCGCCGGCCGGCGCGCCGACCGGCTCGACGCCCCGCTGGTGGCGTACGCCGCGCTCGAGGTGGGGATCGCCATCTCCGCCCTGGCCCTGGAGGCCTTCTTCCACGGCACGCTCAAGGGGCTGGGAACCGTCAGCGCCGGCGAGTCGGGCGCGCTCGCCGGGCTGCTCGCGCGGTTCGCGCTGACGTTCGCGCTCCTCTTCCTCCCCACGGCCTGCATGGGCGCGACCTTCCCGCTGCTGGCCCGCCGGATCGCGGGCGGCCGGCGGCAGCGCGGGATCCGGGTGGGCATCCTCTACGGCGCCAACGCGGCCGGCGCGACCCTCGGCTGCCTGGCGACCGGGTTCGCCCTCATCCCGCGCCTGGGGACGGACCGGACGACCTGGGTCGCGGCGGGCCTCAACCTCGCCGCGAAGGGCGTCAGCGTGCTGCCGGAGATCATGGTCCCGCTGGTCGGCAACCTGAAGGAGCTGGTCAACACCAAGGAGCGCGTGCTCAAAGTCATCGAGCAGGTCTTCGCCCAGCGCAAGGCCAAGGCCGAATACCTGATCGGCACCATGATCGAAGTCCCGCGCGCCGCGGTGACGGCCGACGAGATCGCCAAGGAGGCCGAGTTCTTCAGCTTCGGCACCAACGACCTG
>CAYNUZ010000355.1:0-2577 GCA_964400385.1 uncultured bacterium
GAGGCCGCGCGCGCGGTGGCGGCACGCCTCCGGGCCGCCCTGTGACGGCGCGGCCCGACCCGGACCGGGCGCCGGCGGACGTCCGGAAGCTCGCCCGCGAGTTCGCCGGGCAGGGCGATCCGTTCGGCTGGTTCGAGAAGCTGTACGCGGTGGCCGCAGGGGACGCGACGAAAATCCCGTGGGGCGACCTGGCACCCAACCCGAACCTCATGGAGTGGCTGAAGCGGGAGCGCCCCGACGGGATGGGCCGCCGGGCCGCGGTCGTGGGCTGCGGCCTCGGCGACGACGCCGAGGCGCTGGCCGGGCGCGGGTTCACGGTCCTGGGATTCGACCTCGCGCCGACCGCGATCGCCTGGGCGCGGCGGCGGTACGCGGACCGCACGACGGTGTTCGAGACCGCCGACCTGCTGAAGCCGCCCGCCGCCTGGCTCGGCGCGTTCGATTTCGTCTTCGAGGCCTACACGCTGCAGGCGGTGCCGCCCGCGAGCCGCGGCCCGCTGGTGCCCGCCCTGGCGAACCTGCTCAGGCCGGGCGGGACGCTGCTGATCGTCACCCGGGGCCGCGACGAGGCGGAGCCACCCGTCGAACTCCCGTGGCCGCTCAGCCGCTCCGAGCTGGCCCCCCTCCTCGCCGCCGGGCTGGCCGAGGTCCGGTTCGAGGATTACCGCGACCGGGAGTCGCCCCCCAAGCGCCGCTTCCGCGTGGAGTACCGGAAGAACGGATGAGCGCCGTCATCCGACGGATGGTGGCGGGCGACGCGCCTGCGGCCATTCGGCTCTGGAATGCCACGCCTGGGATGGGGACGAAGGATTCGCCGACGCTGGTGCGGCGATTCCTGCGGCGTAATCCGGGCGGGTCGTTCGTCGCCATGGAAGGCCGGACCATGGTGGGGGCGGTCCTGGGCGGGCACGACGGCCGGCGGGGGATGCTCTGGCACCTGGCCGTGGCTCCCGGCAGCCGGCGCAAGGGAGTTGGGGCGAAGTTGGTGGCCCGCGCGCTCGCGGTGTTACGTATTGAGGGAATCCAGCGAGTCAATATCCTCGTTCTGGACTCAAATCGCGGTGGGACGCGCTTCTGGAAGAGGACGGGGTGGACCCGTCTTCCGGTTTCCGCCTGGTCCCGTTTTCTCTGACCCGCTTCGAACAACAGCGGCGTCAGCTCGAAACCAGGTGCTCCACGATTTTGGGGTTGTTGACCCGTCGCGAGGCATCCAGCACTTCCATGCTGACGACGTTTCCCTGGCGGTCATAGTCCAGGATCACGCCGGGCTTGATCTCGTCGCTCTCTTCCACGGCAGTATCCTGCAGGATGATATTGAGGATGTCGGTGGCGGCATCGTAGGTGACTTTCACGGCTCCTTCCCCCAGTATTTCGCGATCTTGGACGATCGATAAGCGGTCAGGACAACAGGTGGATCGGAGCTCCGGTCCACGACCACCCTGATCACATACATCTTACCTCCGGGCCACACAACCAGCGACTGGTAGACCGTGCGATCGCCCCGCGCCGACACGATTTGTCCCGGCTGATCCATGATCCCGGCGACCTGCCAGGCGGCGATTCCCCGGCGGGCCAATTCGCGCCGGGCGTGATCCGAGAGGATGTACCTCTCCGGCTTGTTCAATGGAAGTACCCCCTTCTGTTCTTATCGTTGGGTGAATGTTCCGGTCCGGAAAGGGGGAATGCGGTCCGATTGTCACGCGGTGGGCGAACTGATTTCGCCGGAAAGGCCGGCCCGATTCAAGGGGCGATGAAGTCGCCGCGGACGGGGGAGCAGCGCTCCACGACCCCGGTAGTGCCGGAGCGGGTGAGGCGCACCCGGTCGAACTCCACCCGGATGCCGGTGGCCTCGGTCATGACGGGCGAGTTCATGAGGTGGTAGTGGAGGTGCGGGCCGGAGGAGTTGCCCGAGTTGCCGCACAGCCCGAGCACCTGGCCCCGGACGACCCGGTCGCCGGTCCTGACCCGTACCGTGCCCCGGACGAAGTGGGCGAGGGCCGAATATTCGTGGTCGCCATGCCGGATCACGACCCAGTTGCCCGGCACGAAGTACCCGTTCATCGTGCCCGGCGCGTTGTCCGGTACCCCGTCCACCGCCTCCACCACCTCGCCGTCGGCGGGGGCCAGGATCTCCTGCCGCCAGCAGTAGTAGTCGTCGTTGGCCGTCCCGGCACCGCGGTGCATGGACCCGTCGCGCTGCATCACGAAGTCGAACGCGTGCCGCTGGGCCTCGTTCTCGAAGTGGCCGTTCACATCGGCCGAGTCGCCGCCGTTGGTGACGTACCAGGTCCCCTTGAACGGGAGGGAGAGCCGCACGGAATTCCGTTCCGGCTTCGGCAGGTCCGGCCGGCCTGGCCGGACGTACAGGCCGGTGATCCGGTTCTCCCGGTCAATGGTGAGCGTGATCCCGAGCCGGCCGCGCTCGAAGACCGCCTCGCACACGCCCGTCCACCCGGTCGGCGCCACCGGGCCGGTCGAGAGCCACCGGCCGTGGTCGGCGCGCAGCCGGGCGAAGAAGGCCGCGGACGCGGCCGGCGGGAGGGCCTGCCGCATGGCGGGATCGAACCGCTCCCAGAT
>CAYNUZ010000356.1:0-2575 GCA_964400385.1 uncultured bacterium
CCGCCACTCGTGCAGCGCGAGGGCCCACGCGGCCCAGGCGACGGGCAGGACCGGCAGGAGGCGGACCGCCGGGGAACGCCGGCGGCGGGTCAGCCCCTCGACTCGCTGTGCCCGCTTGGGACGACCGGAGCCGGTCAGGTGTCGAGGTGCTGGAGGACTTCCTCCAGCGTCGTGGATCCGGCGAGGAGCTTCTGGATGGCGTCCTCGTACAGCGAGACCATGCCCGCCCGGCGCGCGGCGTTGCGGATGACCGGCGCGGGCTTGCGCTCGAAGATCAGGTCGCGGATCTCGTCGTTGAGCTCGAAGACCTCCGCGATCACCGACCGGCCGCGGTACCCGGTGTTGAAGCAGTACCGGCAGCCGGTCCCCCGGAAGACGTTGAGCGGCTTGCCCTTGAGGGCGGGCGGAAGCCCCGGGACCTCGGTCTCGGTGTAGGTGACCCCGGTCCGGCACCGCGGGCAGATCGTCCGCACCAGCCGCTGCGCGACGACGCACCGCAGCGAGGACGCGACCAGCGCGGGCTCGGCCCCCAGGTCCAGCAGGCGCGAGATCGCGGACGGGGCGTCGTTGGTGTGCAAGGTGGAGAACACCAGGTGGCCCGTGAGGGAGGCGCGGATGGCGATCTGGGCGGTCTCCAGGTCCCGGATCTCGCCGACCAGGATGACGTCCGGGTCCTGCCGCATGATGGACCGCAGGATGGCCGCGAACGTCAAGTCAATGTCCGCGTTCACCTGGTGCTGGGTGATCCCCTCCACCTGGTACTCCACGGGATCCTCGACCGTCGTGATGTTCTTCTCGTTGAAGTTCAGCGCCGCCACGGCGCTGTACAGGGTCGTGCTCTTCCCCGACCCGGTAGGGCCCGTGATGATGCAGATCCCGTAGGGCCGGGTGATGTGCTTCATGATGACGGAAAGGTCCTTGGGGTTGAACCCGAGCTGCTTGAGGTCGAGCACGACCGCGCTCTTGTCCAGGATCCGCATGACGATCTTCTCCCCGTAGTACGACGGGTTGACCTCGACGCGGAAGTCGATCTCCCGCCCCTCCACCAGGATGTGGAAGGAGCCCGACTGCGGGAGGCGCCGCTCGGTGATGTTCAGCTTGCACATGATCTTGATCCGGGAAATGATGGCGGGCGCGAGGTTCGGCGCCACCTTCTGGAACTCGTGGAGCATGCCGTCGATGCGGTAGCGCGCGACCATGTTCGTCTTCGTCATCTCCAGGTGGATGTCCGACGCCCGGCGCTGGAGCGCCTGGAGGATCAGGCCGTTCACCGCCTTGACCGCCGGGGCCTGCTCGATCAGTTCCTCGAGGCTGCCGATGTCCAGCCCCAGCTTGCGGGTGAGCTGGACCCCCTGGTCGGTGACGCCGTCCAGCAGCCGTTGGATCATCTGCTCGCGCCAGTACTCATGGTAGTCCGCGAGGGTCTTGCGGATCGCGCCGCGGGAGGCCAGGACGGGCTTGATCGGCATCTTGACGATGCGCTGGACCTCCTCCTGCAGCAGGAAGTCCTCGGGGGTGGCCATCGCCACGGTCATCGTGCCCCCCTCGATCGCCATGGGCATCGTGGCCCGCTGTTGCGCGAAGTCCTCCGGGAGCATGGTGACCAGGCGCGGGTCCGGCGGCGTGATCTGGTCGGTGGGCAGGAAGGGCACGTTGAGGTGCTCGGCCCGCACCGCCAGCGCGTCGGCCTCCTTGAGGTACCCCAGGTCCACCAGGATCTCGTCGGTCAGGCCCGAGCGGTGCTCCTGTTCGCGCTGGGCGATCAGGAGCTGCTCCTCGCTCACCAGCTTCCGCTGGAGGAGGGTCTTCTGGATGTCCGCCTGCAGGGCCACCGGGTCTCCCGGGTCAGCGGCCCACGGCGGGGGGCCGGACCAGGTCGCGGAGGATGCACAGGGCGGCGAGGGCGTACCCCAGCGAGAAGCACGCCCCGCCCGCGACCGACAGCGGCTCGAACGACGGGCCGGCGAATTTCTGGAGCCACCAGGACGCCAGGTCCGAGAAGGCGCCCAGCGCCGTCAGGGACACGCCCAGCACCTTCACCCGGTCGGGGGCGCGGGTGGCGGCGAGGAGCAGCCCCAGCAGCAGGTACATCGTGCCGTGCCCGAAGGCGTGCTGGTGGCTCATCCGGAAAAGCTGGAGGAGGCTCATGTACCGGAAGTACTCGGCATTGCCGTGGTAGGCCACGCGGGTGGCGTTCCAGATCGCCCCGGCGGCGAAGGCGTGGGTGAGCCCGGTGGCGACCACGAAGAAGAACACGGCGAGCCGGGCGGGCACGGGCCACGCGGCCAGGTCGAAGGCGCCGCCGTCCGCCGTCCGCCGTCCCGGGGCGGGACGGCCCAGCCGCCAGGCCAGCAGGCACGCGAGCAGCGGGGGAACGAGGGCCGCCACCCACCCCCAGCCGGAGGCCTCCTGGGCCGGGGCCGCCACCGCGGCGGCGGTTCCCGCGGCCCCGAAATTCAGCGCCGCCATCCTGCCGTCAGGGCTTTGGCGAGACCCGGGGAGAACAGGGGGACCTGTTTCCGTAAGCCCTGGCCCGCGGCGGCGGCGGCCGCGCGTGGGCCCTTCGGGCCTTTTT
>CAYNUZ010000357.1:0-2570 GCA_964400385.1 uncultured bacterium
GCCCCGCGGCTGCCGGCGTGCCGCCCCCTGGTGGAGGGCCGGCGGTATACCGACCAGGCGGAGGCCGCCCGGGCCTTCGAGGCCGTGCGCGCGACGGGCCGCTTTCCCGACCCCGCGCCCGACCCGCCTCCCGTGGGCCCCGCCGGCTGGTGGGAGGTGTGGTCCATCGGGGCGGACCTGGGGGACGGCCCCGCCGGCCCGTGCACCGCGACCGTCCCGCTCCCGTTCGTCAAGGAGCTGGGGTACGGCATGCGGCAGCGTGCGGTCTGGATCTCGGACCCCGCGCGGTTGCGCGGCGCCTCGCCGCCGCTGACCCGGACGGACCAGGACCTGGGCGGCGTGCGGATGGATCTCGAGGTCCGGCTCGGACCCGCCCGGCCTTCGGGCACCCCGGCGGCGCCCGGTGCCTGAACTCCCCGAGGTCGAGACCGTGGTGCGGCAGCTCGCCGCGGCGGCGACGGGGTCGCGGTGGGACCGGGTGACGGCGCGGCCGTGCTCGCTGTTCCGGACTCCCGCGCCGGAGCTGGTCCGGCGGCTGACCGGGGCCCGGCTGGAGGGGGTGGTCCGGCGCGGGAAGGTGCTCGTGATGCGGTTCGACGGGGGCCGGACCCTGCTGGTCCACCTGGGGATGTCCGGCCAGCTCCTCCTCGTCCCTCCCGCCGAGCCGGGGCCCGGCCACCGGCACCTCGTGGTGGACTTCGCCGACGGCCGCACCCTGGTGCTGCGGGATCCCCGGCGGTTCGGGTTCGTCCGGCTCGTCGCCACGGCGGAGGCGGACCGGGCGCCGGAGCTGTCCCATGTCGGGGCCGATCCGCTCGATCCCGCGCGCACCTGGGAGGACTTCCTCCGGGCGTTCAAGGGGCGCGGCGGGGCGGTGAAGCCGCTGCTCATGGCCCAGGCCCAGTTCGCGGGGATCGGCAACGTCTACGCCGACGAGATCCTCTTCGCGGCGCGCGTGAGGCCCGCGCGGCCCGCGCCGGACCTCTCGACCGTCGAGCTGAAGGAGCTCTTCCACGCGATCCGGGGCGTCCTGGGGCAGGCGATCGGGCACGGCGGGACCTCGTTCGACGACGCCTTCACCGACCTCTACGGCCGGCCGGGGCTCTTCGGGGGCCGGCTGGCGGTGTACGGCCGGGACGGGGAGCCGTGCCCGAGCTGCCACATGCCCCTGCGCACCACCCCGGTGGGCGGGCGCGCCTCGGTCTGGTGCGCGCACTGCCAGAAATAACGGCGGGTCCGGCCCGCGGGAGCGTCCGGAACCGCGCCGGGAGGCCCGGGGTTCCATGTTATGATCGGCCCAAGCGGGCGTCGCCGGAACCGGCGGCGTCCCAGGCGGCGTGCCTTCCCGGCACGTGGACGGGCCCCGCCCCGGAGGTGCCATGACCGACAAGCACAAGGACGAACTGGACTGGGTCAACGTCGTCTTCCTGACCGCGACCCCCCTCATCGCCGTCGTCGGCGTCATCTGGTACGTCCTCCGCGTCGGGTTCTTCTGGGGCGACTTCGCCCTCTTCGCCCTCATGTACATGGCCACGGGCATGTCCATCACCGCGGGGTACCACCGGTATTTCTCGCACAAGACCTACGAGGCCCACTGGACGGTCAAGCTGTTCTACCTGCTCTTCGGCGCCGCGGCGGTCGAGAACTCGGCGCTCTCCTGGTCGTCCGACCACCGGTACCACCACCGGTTCGTGGACACCGACCAGGATCCCTACGACATCATGAAGGGCATCTTCTGGGCCCACATGGGCTGGGTCTTCTACAAGACCTACCCGGTCCGCACGTACGCCAACGCCCCCGAGCTCAAGGCCGACCGCATGGTGATGTGGCAACACCGCTGGTACCTGCCGATCACCATCGCCCTCAGCTTCGGGATCCCGCTGCTGGTCGGGATCTTCATCACCGGCCGGCCCGGCGGCGCGCTCCTGTGGGGGGCGTTCCTGCGGGTGGTCGCGGTGCAGCACGGCACGTTCTTCATCAACTCCGCGGCGCACTACTACGGCCGCCGCCCCTACTCGGTCAAGGACACGTCGCGTGACAACCCGTGGCTGGCGATGTTCACCTTCGGCGAGGGCTACCACAACTTCCACCACACCTTCCAGAACGACTACCGCAACGGCATCCGGTGGTACCACTGGGACCCGTCGAAATGGCTGATCGGCGGGCTGAGCCTGCTGGGGCTGACGTGGAAGCTGAACAAGGTGACCGACTACGCCATCACCCGCGCGCGCATCGAGATGGACCAGGATCGCGTCCGGACCCGGCTGGAGCGCCACCCGGTGGAGTGGCGGGACCGGCTCTGGATCCGGTACCAGGCCGGCCGGGCCCGGCTCGGGGGCTCGCTCCTGCGGGTGATCGCGCTGCGACGCCGGTACCAGGAGTGGGCCGCCAGCCTGCCGCAGCACGCGCCGTCCCGCCTCCAGCTCTCGCATGCGTGGGCGCGGCGCATCCAGCGCGCCCGCCGGGCTGTAAGCCTGGCCCGCACCCGGTACGCCGAGCGGCTCCGCGAGGTGATCCGGCTGCCGCTCGCCTCCCGCGAAGGCGCCTGACCGGACCGCTCCCGCAAGGCC
>CAYNUZ010000358.1:0-2570 GCA_964400385.1 uncultured bacterium
GACGGCCCGGGTGGCGTTCGCCCGCGCCATCGCGCTGGGGTCCCGGTTCCCCGCCACCTACGACGGGCTGGGGGAGGCGCTCTCCCGGCTCGGCCGCCGGACCGAGGCGGTCGCGGCGCTGCGGGAAGCCCTCCGGCTCGGCGGGGGTGACGAGATCCGGCGGGACCTGGAGCGGGTCACCCATCCGGGCGCTGCTACAATGAAGCCATGAAGCTCGAACGGCAGACGGCGCTGCTGGTGGGCCGGGTCTTCGTCGTCCTGCTCTTCGTGATGAGCGGGTACGACAAGCTCCTCCACGCCGCGCGCACCGCGGACTACATGCGGGCGGTCGGCCTCCCCGGCGCGGGGCTCCCACTGGCGGCCGCGGCGGGGCTGGTGGAGCTGGGGGCGGGGCTGGCGATCCTCGTGGGGTGGCGGACGCGGGCCGTGGCCCTCGTGCTCGCCGCCTACCTCGTCCCGGTGACGTGGTTCACCCATCTCGCCGTCGCGCAGGCCTCCGCCGACCCGGTGGTCCGGATCAACGAGACGATGCAGGCGATGAAGAACCTCGCGGTGATCGGCGCCTGCCTCCTGCTGCACGTCGCCGGGCCCGGGGCCCACGCGGTGGACGGAAAATGAGGCGGGCGTGCGCCCTGGCGATCGCCTGCCTGGCGGCCCGGGCCGGGGCCTCCACCCCGGCGGTGTTCGGGGTCGCGCCGCGGGCGGTCACGCCGGTGTCCGTGTCGTGGCGGCCGACCCCGCCGCTGGCGCGGGGGCTGCGGGCCTGGGCCTCCGGCCGCCGGCCCGAAGCGTTGCGCTGGTTCCGGCTCGCCGTGGGGGTCGCCCCCAATGACTCCATCGCCTGGCACGACCTGGGGGTCGCCCTGTACAGCGACAGCCGGTACGAGGACGCGTTCGACGCCTTCATTAAGGAACGCTTTCTCGCCCCCCGGGCCGCCTCGGCCTCGTTCGGGGTCGGCGAGGCGGAACTGGCGCTGGGCAAGCCCCTGGAGGCCGAGCGGGACCTAGTCGTGGCCATCAGCCTGGCGCCCCGGGAGTGGGAGTACTGGGAAACTCTGGGAGATATCTATGAAGCGGAGCACCGGGACGAGGCCGCGCGGGTCGCCCGGGCCCGGGCGGTCGCGCTGCGGCCCCGCCCGGTTCGGGTGCGCTGGTCGCCATTTTCCATCAATCAGGCCATTTTGAGCCTGAGAATACCTCCAACCGCTACATTTAGATAAGGAAGAGCTGTAAACCACCAGATATAGTGCAGGGCCCCTGCCCGGCCCCGTCCCGGCTGGATTCCGGTCTCCAGGGGCCCCTCGGCAGGCCAAAAATCATCGAAAAACCCTTTCAGCGCTTGACAAACCAGTGGCCGGCTCATAGCATGGTCCGCGGTGGCACAAAGTGGAAGGAAATGGCGGAACTGTCCTCTACGAGTTTACCGGAATGTTCGAGCACGCGCTCGACGTCAAGGGCCGGCTCACGCTGCCGTCCGACTTTCGCGGGCACATCAACCACGCGCAGCCGGCCAAGATCACGATCAACTTCGACCGCAAGTCGGTCGCGATCTACCCGCTCCCGGCGTTCCGGAAATTCCTCGACCGCCTGAGCCGGCTGCCGCGGACCAACCCGCAGGCGGAGGCGGTGCGCCGCACGCTCATGGCGCTGACCTTCAACTGCGAGGTGGACCGGCAGGGACGGCTGCTGGTGACGCCGCGGCTGCGGGAACTGGCGGGGATCCGGCGCGACGTGACGGTGGTGGGGAACATCGAGAAGGTGGACGTCTGGGATCGCGCGCGCTGGAACGAGTCCTTCTCCGCTGGGCTCGATCAACTCCCTGCGAATTCGCTGGGATTGGATATCTGATCCCCGTGTGGCTGGCCCGGGAGCTGCGCCGCTCCGTCGCGCGCCCCGCCGCGCCGGCCGCGCCGTCCGCCGGCCGCGGGATCTTCGAGGAGCAGCGCAACCAGAACTGAACCGACACCTTTGACGCCGACAAGGAGGATGCATGATCGCAGTCCGGGAGAGCGAGGAGACGGTGGTCGTGGAAGTGGACGGGGAATTCGCGGAGCGGGTGGCGGAGGAGTTCAACGGCGTGATCACCGGGCTGCTGGACGACGGCAAGGTCCAGGTGGTCCTGAACCTGCGCCGGGCGCAGTGGACGAGCCTCAAGGCGCTCAAGTGGCTCGTCGGCTACGTGAAGAAGCTCCGCTCCCGCAACGGTGACCTCAAGCTCACCGGCCTGACCCCGTACTTCTCGAACCTCCTCGAGCTCACCGGCACCCTCACCCTCTTCGACGTCTATCCCTCGGTCGAGGATGCGGTGGCCAGTTTCCGCCTCGTCCCGACGGCGGCCAAGTAGCCGGGCGTTGGGCACGCTCGTGGCGGATCGGCCGGCCTCCCGCGGGGCCGACGCGGCGCGGCACATCCCGGTGCTGGCCTCCGAGGTCCTGTGCCGCCTGGCGCCGTGCCTCGACGGGCTCGTCGTGGACGGGACCGTCGGCGGCGGCGGCCACGCCGAGGCGATCCTCGACGCCTCGCCGGCGGCCACGGTGCTCGGGCTGGATCGCGACCCGGTGGCGATCGCG
>CAYNUZ010000359.1:0-2568 GCA_964400385.1 uncultured bacterium
CGGCGCGCCGCAGGAACGCCGGGGCCGACGCCACCTTGAGCGCCGCGAGCGCCGCGGCGCACAGCAGCGGCGACCCGCCGAAGGTGGTGGCGTGGGTCCCGGGGGTCAGGCCGCCGATGAACGGCTCGCGCACCAGCAGGACCCCCATCGGCAGCCCCCCGGCCAGCGGCTTGGCGAAGGTGAGCGCGTCCGGCACCACCCCCGTCTGGTGGAACGCGAAGTACGACCCTGTCCGGCCGCCGCCCGACTGGACCTCGTCGAAGATGAGGAGCGCACCCCGCCGCCGGGTCAGCGCGCGCAGCCCGCGCAGGTAGGCCGGCGTGGGCACCAGGATGCCGCCCTCGCCCAGGATCGGCTCGATCAGGAAGGCCGCGGTGCGCGGCCCGACCGCGCGCGCGGCGGCCGTGAGGTCGTTCAATGGCACGTGCTTGAACCCGCCCGGCATCGGGCCGAACCCCGCCTGGTACTGCCGCTGGCCGGTGGCGGCCAGCGCGCCCAGCGTGCGGCCGTGGAACGAGTTGTTCACCGTCACGATCTCGAACTTGTTCCGGCCCCGGGCCACCTGCCAGTACCGCCGCGCGAGCTTGATCGCCGCCTCGGTCGTCTCCGCGCCGGAGTTGCAGAAGAACGCCCGCCCCGGGAACCGCGCGAGCCGCAGCAGCGCCGCGGCGAGCCGCGCCTGGCCCGGGTGGTAGAAGGAGTTCGGGACGTGGATCAGCCGGCCGGCCTGCGCCCGGATCGCCCGCACCACCGCGGGATGGCAGTGGCCCAGCGCCCCGACGCCGAACCCCGGGAAGAAGTCGAGGTACGCCTTCCCCTCCGCGTCCCACAGCATGGCGCCCCGGCCGCGCACCACGGCCACCGGCATCCGGGTGTAGGTATTCAGGACCGCCCTGTCGTACTGCCGCATCACCTCGCGCGTCGAGCTCATGCCGCGGCCCGCCGCCCCAGCAGCCCCTGCGGCCGGAAGAGCATCATCACCACCAGCGCCGCGCCGAAGAGGAGCATCCGGTAGCTCTCCAGCCCGAGCAGGAGGTACGGCAGCACGGCGAGCGTCACCGCGCCCAGCACCGGCCCGGCCACGGTGCCCAGCCCCCCGAGCACCACCATCGCGAGCATCGTCACCGACTCCATGAACCCGAACGAGTCCGGCGCGACGTGCCCCTGCTTGCTGGCGTACAGGGCGCCGCACACCCCGGCCAGCGCCGCGCCGGTCGCGAACGCCTGGAGCTTGAGCGCGGTCACGTTGATCCCCTGCGCCGAGGCGGCCATCTCGTCCTCACGGATCGCCATCCACGCGCGGCCGATGCGCGACCGCTCGAGCCGCCCCATCGCGACGATCGTCAGCCCCGCCACCGCCCACACGAGGTAATAATACGGCCGGACCCCGACCCCGAACGCGAACCCGGCCAGGGTGGGATGGTCCACGTTGATGATCCCGTTCGGCCCGTTGGTGAGCCACGCCAGGTTGTTGAGGGTGATCCGCACGATCTCGCCGAAGCCCAGCGTCACGATCGCCAGGTAGTCCCCGCGCAGCCGGAGCACCGGCAGCCCGAGGAGGAACCCCGCCAGCGCCGCGACGGCCCCGGCGAGCGGGAAGAGCAGCCACGGCGAGACGTGGAGGTGGTGCTGGTCGGAGGCGAGCAGCGCGTAGGTATACGCCCCCACGGCGTAGAACGCCGCGTGGCCCAGGTTGAGCAGCCCGGCGTACCCCACGGTGACGTTGAGCGAGAGCGCCAGCGTGACGTACAAGCCCGCCAGCGTCAGGATGTCCACCCAGGCGTCGCCCGCGCCCAGCCACGGGAAGGCCGCCACCCCCGCGGCCAGCGCGAGCGGCACGGCCCGCCGGGAGGTCACGCCCGCTCCGGGATCCGCTCGCCCAGCAGCCCGGCGGGCCGGACCAGGAGGACCAGCACCAGCACGGCGAACGCGATCACGTCCTTCCACTGGGACGACAGCCAGCCCGCGCCCAGCCCCTCGATCAGCCCCAGCAGCACCCCGCCCAGCATCGCGCCCGGGAGGTTGCCGATCCCCCCGAGCACCGCGGCGGTGAACGCCTTGATCCCCACCAGGTAGCCGATGAAGAAATCGGTCTCGCCGTACCGCAGGCCGTAGAGCACGCCCCCCGCGCCGGCCAGCACGGACCCCACCAGGAAGGTGCGGCCGATGATCCGGTCCACGTCAATGCCCATCAGCCACGCCGCGTCCCGGTCCTGCGCGCACGCCCGCATCGCCCGGCCGGTGCGGGTCGCGGTGATGAACAGGTGCAGCCCGGCCATGAGGAGCGTGGCGACCACCAGGATGAGGACCTGCACGACCGAGATGCGCGCCCCCCCGAACGCCACCGCGCGGTCGGCCACCAGCGCCGGGTACGACCGGGGCGAGGACCCGAGCGTGAGCATCACCGCGTTCTGGAGGAAGTAGGACGCGCCGATCGCGGTGATGAGCGGGGCCAGCCGCGGCGCGCGCCGCAGCGGCCGGTACGCGATCCGCTCGAGGCCGACGCCGAGCGCGCCGCATACGCCCATCGCCGCGGCCAGCGCGACGGGGAGGACCAGCCAGGCGGGG
>CAYNUZ010000360.1:0-2564 GCA_964400385.1 uncultured bacterium
ATGGCCCCGGGCTCCGGGCCAGTTCCTCCGCCCGCGCCAGCGCCGCGAGCCCCCGGCGGATCAACAGGGGGTCCCAGCGCGACCGGTCCTGGTCGGGCAGCATCACCGGCGCCCCGTCCGGCCCCGTTCGGGCCGCTGCGCGCGACGCCTGCAGCTCCATGAGGGCCACGAGCCCGTGGACCTCCGGCTCGCCGGGGGCCAGACCCGCGAGCACCCGGCCCAGCCGCAGCGCGTCGCCGCAGAGGCCGGGCCGCATCCAGTCGTCGCCGGCCGTGGCGGCATAGCCCTCGTTGAAGATGAGGTACACCACCGCGAGTACCGCGCCGAGCCGCGCCCCGCGTTCCGCGGCCGCGGGGGCCTCGAACGGGACCCTGGCGGCGGCCAGCGTCCGTTTCGCGCGGACGATCCGCTGGGCGATCGTCGCTTCGGGAACCAGGAAGGCCCGCGCGATGTCCCCCGTGGTCAGGCCGCCGACCATGCGGAGGGTCAGGGCCACTTGCGCGTCCACCGGCAGCGCCGGATGGCAGGCCGTGAAGACCAGCCGGAGGAGGTCATCGCCGATCCCGTCGTCCAGCGCCGCCTCGACGTCCGGAGCGGCGCGGTCCCGTGCCGCCTCCAGCTCGCGGACGATCGCCGGCTCCTTGTCCGCGTGCAGGGCCGACCGGCGCAGCGCGTCGATGACCCGGTTCCGGGCCGTCGTCATCAGCCACGCGCCGGGCCGCTCCGGGATACCCTCCTCCGGCCATCGCTCCAGCGCGGCCACCAGCGCGTCCTGGGCGGCGTCCTCCGCCAGCCCGACGTCGTGGACCAGCCGCGCCAGCATGGCGACGAGCCGCGGCGACTCGATCCGCCAGACCGCCTCGATCGCCTCCCGGGTCCCGGCCTGCCCCACGCACCGATCAGATCACTCCGGCCGGGCGGGGGCAAGCCGCGGGGTCAGGCGTCCTGCTTCGCCCCGAACCGGTTCTTCACTTCCGGGTGCTTGTCCACCGCCGCCTTGACGTCGGCGGGGAAGTCCGACATCTCCTGGACCTGCCGGACCTCGATCAGCTCGTTGTCCCCCATCGGCGCGCGGCGGGCCCATTCGATGGCCTCCTCCCGCGACTTCACCTGGATCATCCAGTACCCTCCGACGACCTCCTTGGCCTCCGCGAACGGGCCGTCCGTGACCGTGGCCTTGCCGGCCTTGAAGGACACGCGGGCGCCGACCGAGGGCGGGTGCAGCCCGTCGAGGGCCAGGAGGACTCCCGCCTGCTGAAGGTCGGCGTTGAACTTCATCATCTTCTCGACCGCGGCCGCCTCGGGCATCGTGCCCGGCTTGGCCGTCTCGTAGCCCTTCGGGATCACCAGCATCATGAATCGCATGGTCGTCTCTCCTTGATCGCAGCGTGGTCGGCGTCCGGGCCCGCCGCCGGGGGGATTGCTCCCCCTCTATCCATACGACGAACGGGGCCTCCCCGTTTCGACATGCGCCACCGGCCGCCTCCCCCCCCGCCGCGTGCTCCATAATGGGCCGCATGACCCCGGTGCGCCCCGGCCTCCTCGCCGCCCTCGTCCTGGCGGGCTGCTCCGGGGCGGCCTCCCGGCCGCTCCCCGACCCGGTCCTCCCGCCCGGCGTCCCCGTGCTGCGCGTCCAGACCTTCGGGGAGGACGGCGGGCTGCGGCTGGACGGCCACATCGTGGGGGTGCCCGCCAGCGCCAAGGTCGGCGTGGACCGGGACGGCAATATCCTGGTGGCGGTCCCCGACCGGGGCGGCCGCGGGGGCGGGCTGCTGCGCAAGCTCAATCCGGCCCTCGACCCGGTCTGGAGCCTGACGCTCCCCGGCGTCCCGGGGCGGGAGGAGCGGTTCACCGCGTTCGCCTTTCCTCCCGGGAACAAGGAGCTGTGGCTCGCCTCGCGCGAGCAGCCGGTGCCCGGCGCGGACGGCGCCCCCACCTGGGTCTTCCGCCGCATCTCCGCGGCGGGCGCCCTCGCCTTCTCGCGCAGCGCCTGCTTCGGCGGCTGCGGCGGGATCCCCACCGCGCTCGTCCCGGCCCCGCGCGGCGGCGTCGTGGTGGTGGGCATCGAGGAGAAGCTCTCGGTCGTGACCCGGTTCAGCGCAACCGGCTGGCCCGAGTGGACCTGGATTGACGAGGGCGCGCACCTCGTGGCCGCGTCCACCAACGAGGCGGCGGACGTCTATGCCGTCGGCGTCCGCCCCGTGGCCGGCGGGCCGGCGTGGGAGGTGGTGAAGCTCTCGCGCGAGGGCAAAGTCCAGTGGTCGCGGACTTGGCTGGCGGGCGGGTATGCACAGCGGCCCGCGAGCGCCAACGCCGTCGCCGCGACCGTCTCCGCGATCGTGGTCGGCGGGAGCTGGACCGGGCCCGCGCTGCCGCCCGCGGACGACTGGAAGGTCCGGACCTTCCTGCCGGACGGCGCGACCGCGTGGGAGGCGGAGTTGAACGGGTGGGACGACCGCACGCATCCTTCCGGCGATGCCGTGCGCGCGGTGGCGGTGGGGGCGGACGGCGGGGCGTGGGTGCTGGGTGAGGTGGCGCCCCCGCCGCCCGGCGTGCGCCCGGTG
>CAYNUZ010000361.1:0-2561 GCA_964400385.1 uncultured bacterium
CCGGCCTCTGGGTGTCGGTGGTGCTCCGGCCGCGCCTGCCGGCGTCCGGCGCGCAGGCGCTGACCTTCCTGGGCGCGGTCGCCGCCGCCCGGGCCGTGCGCGGGCTGCACGGCCTGCCGGTCTCGCTCAAGTGGCCCAACGACCTCTTCCTCGAGGGGCGCAAGCTCGGCGGGGTGCTCACGGAGATCTCCGCCGAGTCGGACCTCATCCGGCACGCGGTCCTGGGCGTGGGGCTCAACGTCACGCTGCCGGCGGCCGCCTTCCCGCCGGAGCTCCGGGAGATCGCGACCTCGGTGGCCGCGGCGCTGCCGGCCGGGGCCGCCGTGTCCCGGGTGGCGCTGCTCCGGCGCCTGCTGGAGGAGATGGATGCCCGGTATGCCGCGCTCCAGCGCGCCGGGCCCGGGCCCCTCGTGGACGAGGCGCGGACGCTGACCGCGATGATCGGGAAGATCATCCGGGTCCAGCACCTCGCGCAGGTGCGCGAGGGGACCGTGGTGGGCATGGATCCGGACGGCGCGCTCCTGCTGCGTTCGGCGGCGGGAACCGTGGAGCGGGTGCTCGCCGGCGACGTCAGCGTCCTCCGGTGACCTGAACCGTCCCGGCCCGGGAAGGCGGCGACGGCTCCGATATAATACCCCCGCCATGCTGCTTGCCGCGGACGTCGGGAATACCAATATCAAGCTCGGCCTGTTCTCCGGGAAGCGGCTGGCCGCGACCTGGCGGCTCGCCTCCGACCTGCGGCGGACCGCGGACGAGTACGGGCTGCTGGTGGCGCAGCTCCTGGGGCCGCGCGTCCGCCGGGTCCGGACCTTCGCCATCGCCTCGGTCGTGCCCGCGCTGGGCGTTGCCCTCGCCACCTGCGGCCGCCGGCTGTTCCGGCGCCCTGCGCTGCCCATTGACCACACCGCCCCGTTCGGGTTCACCGTCGGGTACCAGCCGCCGTCGGACGTCGGGGTGGACCGGCTGGTGGATGCCGCCGCGGCGCTGGCCGGCCGCCGCCCGCCGCTGATCATCGTGGACTTCGGGACGGCGGTGACGCTCAACGTGGTCTCCCGGCAGGGCGTCTACCTCGGCGGCGCGATCGCGCCCGGGCTGGAGCTGGCGGCGGACGCGCTGTTCCGGCGCACCACCAAGCTGCCCCCGATCGCGCTGGCTGCGCCCCGGGCCGCGATCGGGCGCAGCACGCTCGAGGCGATGCGGTCCGGCGTCGTGCTGGGCGCGGCGGCGGCGGTGGACGGCCTGCTGGAGCGGATGTTCCGGGAGCTGGGGGAGCGGCCCCCCGTGGTGGCCACCGGGGGGACGGCGGACCTGATCGCCCCCCTGTGCCGGCTGGTCGGCCGGGTCGAGCCGGACCTCACGCTCCACGGCATCCGGCTCGTCGCCGGGCGCCTCGGCCGGAAGCGCCGGGGATGAGCGCCGCGAACGCGGTCCCGGATCCTTCGGCGCCGGGACTCCGGTCGGCGGACCACCGGGTCCTGGCGCGGACCTGGCGGCCCGAGAAGTTCGAGGACGTGGTGGGCCAGGCGCACGTGGTGCGCACCCTCACCAACGCCCTCACCCAGGGGCGGGTGGCGCATGCCTACCTCTTCACCGGGCCCCGGGGGATCGGGAAGACCACCTGTGCGCGGATCCTGGCCCGGGCGGTCAATTGCGAGCGGGCGGGGCAGGGGACGGCGGATCCCTGCGGGGAGTGCGCCATGTGCCGGGACATCCTGGCCGGCCGGTCGCTGGACGTGATCGAGCTGGACGCCGCGTCCACCGGGGGCGTGGACGAGATCCGCGACCTGCGGGAGGTGGTGCGCACGGCCCCGGCCCGCGCCCGCAAGAAGGTGTTCATCATCGACGAGGCGCACATGCTCAGCACCGCGGCGGCCAACGCCCTCCTGAAGACCCTCGAGGAGCCGCCCGCCCACGTCCTGTTCATCCTGGCCACCACCGACGCCCACAAGCTGCCCGCGACGATCCTCTCGCGCTGCCAGCGGTTCGAGTTCCATCCCATGGGCCCCGCCACGGTGATCGAGCACCTCAAGCACATCGCCGCGGCCGAGAAGATCGGGGTGGACGACGCCGCGGTGGCGCTGATCGCCAAGGTCGCGCGCGGGGCGATGCGCGACGCCCAGATGCTGCTCGAGCAGGCCGCCGCGTTCTCCGCGGGAAAGATCGGGGCGGCCGACATCCGCGGGCTCCTCGGGCTGGTGGACCACGAATGGGTCGAGAAGTTCCTGGCGGTGCTGCGGGACCGGGACGTGAAGGAGGGGCTGGCCCTCCTGGACGCCCTGATCGAGAGCGGCCGGGGCGCGGCGGAGCTGCTCGAGGAGGTGCAGGAGGAGCTGCGGGACGCCCTCATGGTCAAGCTCGGGTCCACCGTGGCGGGCCTGGCGGCCGGCGGGTTCCTGGCCGCGCCGGAGCGGCTGGACTGGTTCAGCCAGGACGAGCTGATCGGCCTGCTGAGCCACACCCGCCGCGCCGCGGAGGAGCTGGCCTCCTCCCGGCAGGTGGGCCACCCGCGGATCGCGGCGGAGCTGGCGATCGCGCGCCTGCTGCGCCGGGAGCGCGCGCTG
>CAYNUZ010000362.1:0-2548 GCA_964400385.1 uncultured bacterium
CCCGCGGGCGCGCCGGAGACGGTGCCGCCGATGAACGCCCCTGCCGCGGCGCCGGTCGCGGCGATGGCGCCGGCCGCCGCTCCCGCGGCGCCGGTCGTCTCCCCGGTCCAGCGCGGCGAATACCTCGCCGGTATCTGCGGCTGCGCGGGCTGCCACACCCCCTGGGGCCCCGGGGGCCGCGACACGGCGAAGCTCTACGGAGGCAGCCTCCCGCAGCCGGGCCGGAAAGGCGAAGGCACGCCGAACATCTCCCCGGACAACGAGACCGGGATCGGAAAGTGGACCGACGACCAGATCATCGTCGCGATCCGGGAAGGGAAGCGGCCGGACGGGACGAAGCTGACCGGCCGGATGCCCTCCCCGGCGTACCACGTCCTGACCGACGAGGACGCCCGGGCACTGGTCGCGTACCTGCGCTCGGTGTCCGCGGTCTCCAACAAGGTGGCGCGTCCGGAGAAGGTGGACCCGGCGAAGCTGCTCGACCTGCCGCCGGCCACGGGCAACGTGGATGCGGTCGCCGACCCGGTCAAGCACGGCGAGTACATCGCCGGGCTCACCCGGTGCATGGGCTGCCACACCCCGCACGAGGGGCCGCTCAAGGGGAAGGCCTGGGCGGGCGGGAACGAGTTCAAGATGCCCCCGATGATGGGCGGCGGGAAGTTCTACTCCTCCAACCTCACCGGGGACATGGCGACCGGGATCGGGATGTGGAAGGCCGAGGATGTCGCCGCCGCGGTGCGCGAGCTGGTCCGGCCGGACGGCACCAAGATCCACGGGCCGATGGGCTTCCACAAGGACGACTACGCCCGGATCAGCGACGCCGACGCGGCCGCGCTGGGGGCGTTCATCAAGTCCATCCCCGCGGTGGTGAACAAGGTCCCCATGGCGGAGATGGGCGGCGGGGGGAAGGACAAGTCCTGAGGCGGGTGGCCCGGGTCGCCGGCCGTGCCTGAGGCGCTGGCGATCCGGGGCGGCCCCCGGGCCGTGCCCGCGGGCGCGATCCGGCCGTGGCCGGGCATTGACGACGAGGATCGCCGCCTCGTCCTGGCATCGCTCGAGGGCGGGGCCCACGCCTTCGGGCCCAACTGCAAGGCCTTCCAGGCGGAGTTCGCGGCGTGGAACGGCAACCGGTTCGCCCTGACCGTCAACTCCGGCACCGCCGCGCTCCACATGGGGCTGGCCGCGGTGGGCGTCCAGGCGGGGGACGAGGTGATCGCCCCCGCCTACACCTGGTCCTCGTCGGCCACCTGCGCGCTGCACCACAACGCGATCCCGGTCTTCGTGGACATCGATTTCGCGACGATGAACCTGGATCTCGGCAGGCTGGAGGCCGCGATCACGCCCCGGACCCGGGCGATCGTCGCGGTGCACCTGCACGGTTTGCCACTCGACATGGACCGGCTGATGGCCATCGCGGGCCGCCACGGCGTCCCGGTGGTCGAGGACTGCTGCCAGGCGGTCGGGGCGACGTGGAAGGGAAAGAAGGTCGGGACGTTCGGGGCGTGCGCGGCCTTCAGCTTCAACCAGAACAAGGTCATCTGCTCGGGCGAGGGCGGGATGTTCACGACGGACGATCCGGAGCTCAAGGCCCGGGCGGAGAAGCTCTGGTACTTCGGCGAGACCATTGATCCGCCCGCCGCCCAGACCCACGAGCTGTTCGCGCTGGGGTGGATGTACCGCAACAACGACCTCACCGCCGCGTTCGGCCGGGCCCAGCTCCGGAAGGCGGACGCCATCCTGGCGTCCATGCAGTCGCTGGCCGCCCGCCTGACCGCCGCGCTGGACGGCGTTCCCGGGCTGATCCTGCCCCGGGCCGTCCCGGAAGGCGCGGGCCACAACTGGTACAACTTCACCCTGCGGTTCGACTTTCCGGCGCTCGGGATGCGTGGCGAGCCGGCGGAGTTGCGCGACCGGGTCGTCAAGGCGCTCCAGGCCGAGGGCGTGCCCACGGACGTCTGGCAGGGGTTCATCCTGCCGGCCATGACCGTCTTCAAGGCCCAGTCCGCGTACGGGAAGGGCTGCCCGTGGTCCTGCGGCCACGCCGCGCCGGTCACGTACGATCCGGCCGCGTATCCCGAGGCGAAGCGGCATTGCGATTCGCACACCGGCATCACGTTTGCCATCCGGCCCCCCAATGGCCCGGCCGAGGTGGACCTGGTCGCGGCGGGCATCCGCAAGGTGCTGTCCCGGGCCGCGGAGCTGTGAAGGCCGGGTTCGCCCGGCGGGACATCACCCCGCCGCCCGGCACCCGGAAGATCGGCTGGCTGAAGGAGGTAATCGGGACCCGGGTCCTGGATCCCCTGTCCGCCCGGGCGGTGGTCGTCGAGGACGTCCGGGGGAACCGCGTGGCGATCGTCGTGCTCGATGTCCTCTCGGTCCCCTGGAAGCTGGTGGCGGCAATCCGGGCCGCCGTGACCGCGGTCCCCCCGGAACGGGTCATGGTCGGCGCGACCCACAACCACGCCGGCCCCGCCGTGGCCCGCGCCGGCGTCGTGGCCCGCGACGAAGCCTGCACGGCGGCGGTGGTGCGATCCGCGGCCGCGGCCGT
>CAYNUZ010000363.1:0-2543 GCA_964400385.1 uncultured bacterium
CCCGGGCGGAGGACCGGCAGGGCCTCGTCGGCCGCCACCGGGCCGATGGCGAGCACGTGGCCCAGCACGCGCACGCCGAACTCGGCCAGCAGCCGCTTGGCCAGCGCGCCCACTGCCACGCGCGCCGCGGTTTCGCGCGCCGAGGCGCGCTCGAGGAGGTTGCGCACGTCCCGGTGGCCGTACTTGAGGGCGCCCGCGAGGTCCGCGTGGCCCGGCCGGGGCAGCGTCACCGGCGGGGCCGCCGACGGCTCCTCGACGGCCATGATCCGGCCCCAGTTCACCCAGTCGCGGTTCTGGATCACCAGCGTGACGGGGCTGCCCAGCGTCCGGCCCGCCCGGATCCCGGACGTGATCTGGACCTCGTCGGTCTCGATCTTCATGCGGCCGCCGCGGCCGTGGCCCTGCTGGCGGCGGAGGAGGTCGGCGTTGATGTCGGCGGCGCGGACCGGGAGGCCGGCCGGGAGGCCCTCGGCGACCGCCACCAGGCACTGGCCGTGCGACTCCCCTGCGGTGAGATACCTCAGCATCGCCGCGCCGCCGGGACGATCAGATCTCTTCGGCGATGGACGGGGTCAGGAAGAGGACGAGCTCGAACTTGACGTTCTCGGTCTTCTCCGTGCGGAAGAACGCGCCGCCGAGGAACCACGGCAGGTCCCCGAGGATCGGGACCTTCGTGACGACCGACTGCGCCTGGTCGCGCAGGATGCCGCCGATGACCCCGGTCTCGTTGTTGCGCACCACCAGGCTGGTGTTGGCGGTCTCCGCCCGCGTGTTGGGCGGGCCCACCAGCTGGGGCGTGGCCGTGGTCTGGGTGATCTTGACCCGCAGGTTGACCGTGCCGTCCGGGTTGATGTGCGGGACGACGTCCAGCGTCATCGGGACGGGCACCTGGACGAACGTCTGGGTGTTCACGACCTGGCCGTTCACGATCGTCTGCGAGATCTGGCTGAACGCGGTCTGTTCCAGGGTCTCCACGTGCGCCGGCTGGTCCTGCAGCGTCGCGATGCTCGGGTTGAGAAGCAGCTTGGCGTCCCCCCGGATCTGGAGCAGGTGCAGCGTGGCGTCGAGGTTGAAGCCCGGCCCGAGCCAGCCCGTGTGGAGCTGGTAGGGCGAGGGCGTGGCCCCGGTGGCGACCGCGGAGGTCGCGGGATTGGTCGGCCCGGCCTGCTCGATCGTCCAGTCGATGCCCATCGTGTCCGTCCGGTCCCGGTTCACCTCGATCAGCCGGGCCCGGATCATGACCTGCGGCACCTTCACGTCCAGCTCCCGGATGAGCCGCTGGATCTTCGGGAAGTTGGTCGTGGCGTCGGTGATCACCAGGCTGTTCGTCCGCTGGTCAATGTCCACCTTGCCCTTCGGCGCCGGCAGCAGCAGGATCCCGGTGATGGACTGGACCACGATGCTGGGGATCTGCGGCGACCCGCCGGGGATCCCCTGGCCCAGGGCCAGCGGGATGTACTTGAGCCGGAACACGCGCGTCGAGACCGGCTCCTCGTCGCCGCCGCCCGCGGCGGACGCGGCGCCGCCGCCGGACAGCGCGCTGGTGGTGAGCTCCGTGTCGAACTCGCCGGCGTTCGCCACCCGGAGCACCCCGCGGTCGATCTTCCAGACCAGGTTGACCGGCGAGAGGATCAGGTTCATCGCCTTCGCGAACGCGACCTCGCGCAGCGTGATCGTGACCTTGCCCTGGACCGACGGGTTGAGGACGATGTTGTCGAACCCGGCCTCGAACGCGAGCGCCTTGACGAGGGACGGCAGGTCCTCGTTCTGGACGTTCAGCGTGATGCGGTGCATCAGGTCGCCGCCGCGGTGGGCCTGTTCGGCGACCGCCTCGGCCTCGGTGACCTTCTCGACCTCGACCACGACCTGGTTCTGGTCGCGCCGCACGTGGTACGGCCGCGCCGAGCGCAGCCGGATATCCACGCGCACCTGGCCGTCGGCGCCCTTCGCGGCGGCGGCCCGGACGTCCTCGATCGGCCCGGTCTTGACGGCCAGCCGCGGCGGCGCCCACGCGAGGTCCACGTCGAAGAGCGTGAGGACGAGCTGCTTGCCGTCCTCCTGGCTCGCGAGCTTGTACCGCAGCACGCCGTCCGCGGTCACGACCAGCCGCGCGCGGTCCGCCATGTCGTCCACCATTGCGTGCAGGACCCGGGCCCGGCCGCCCGCGGACTCCCCCCGGCTGACCCGAGGTGGACCAGCTCTCCCATCCCGACCTGCCAACCAGCTCCACGAACACGCACCCCCAGTCCCTCCCCACCTGCATCCGTCCGTCTACCTTCTCGACCAGGTGGAGCACCTGGGACTGCTGGTCGCCGATGGGCACCACCATCCTACCGCCCTCGACCAGCTGTTGGAACAGGGGTCCCGGGACCGCCGGTGCCGCCGCCGCCACGAGGATCCGCTCGAACGGCGCCTCGTCCGACCAACCGTACGTCCCGTCCGCCGTCTTCACGATGGCGTTGGTATACCCGAGCCCCTCCAGCGTCCGGCGCCCTCGCGTGGCCAGCGCGTCACACCCTGCTGCGCGGGCATGAAAGCAAGCG
>CAYNUZ010000364.1:0-2529 GCA_964400385.1 uncultured bacterium
CCGGCCCGCTCTCCGCGGACGGCCGCCTCGACGAGTGGGCCCTGGGCCCGTCGTGGGCGCCCGCGCCGGGGGCCCGCGCGCCCTTCCTGCCGTTCGCCGACTTCCACCTCGCCTGGACGCCGGCCGGCCTGCTGGTGGGCGTCGTGTTCTCGGACTTCGCGGCCGCCGGGACGGCGACGGACGACCTGCTGGACCAGGAGCGGCTCTCCCTGGTGGTGGTCGGGCCCGACCGGCGGCGGCTGGCGGTGACGCTTGCGGGCCTGGGCGCCCGGGTCGGCGAGCCGCCCGAGGACGAGAAGCACGACGAACGGCCGTGGGCGCCGCTCTGGGTGGTGGCGGAGCCGGGCCGGACGGCGCCCGCGGACGCGGGGGGCGTGCGCGGGCGCCAGTCGCACAACAGCATCCAGACGGTGGCGGAGATCGTGGTGCCCGCCGCAGCACTGGGACGCGCCGGCCTGCGGAAGGGCGACGTGCTCCGGGTGGGCGTCAGCGTCCGGCTGCGGGGGGACGTCAAGGAGACCTTCTGGCCTGTGCCGCTTTCCGGCACGGCGTTCGACGACGGCGCGCTCGCGGCCGTCCGGCTGGGGTCCTGATGGCGCGCCTGCGGCCCGCAGCGGCCCTCCTGCTCGCGACGGGCCTGGCGCACGGCGCCGGGTTCTTCAAGCTCGACCAGTCGCACGGGGTGTGGTGGCTGGTGGATCCGGCCGGGGCGAAGTTCTACTCGCGGGGCGTGGACGGGGTCGGGCCGGGCGTTCCGCTCGACAAGTTCGATCCGGCCGCGCCCGCGTACTGCGCGCTGCGTTTCCACCCGTCGGTGGAGAAGTGGCGGCAGTCCACCCTGGAGCGGATGAAGGCGTGGGGCTTCAACACGCTGGGCGCGGGGGCCGACGAGGGCGTGCGCGGCACGCGGGCGATGCCGTACACCCTGGAGCTCGGGCTGGGCGCCGCGGCGGGCATGCCGTGGGCCGACCCCGCGGCCGAGGGCGCCCGGATCCGGTACCGCGAGATCCTCGCCAAGCTCACCCGCTACCGGGACGACCCGCTCCTCATCGGGTACGTCCTCGACGCGCCGCTGGGCTGGTGGGACGAGGCGGTCTACCTCCGCATCCTGCGCCAGCCCGCGGCCAAGGATCCCCTCAAGCAGAAGCTGCTCGCGCGGCTGACGGAGACCTACCGGGGCGACCTCAGGGCGTTCCAGGAGGACTTCCAGCTCGAGCCGGCGCCCAAGTCCTTCAACGACCTGGCCGGGGCGTTCAAGCGCGCGGGGTTCGTCCCCGGCCGCCGCCCCCTCCTGGTCGAGGAGTTCCTGGAGTGGCTGGCGGGCGAGTACTACCGCGCCACGACCGAGGAGGTGCGCAAGGCCGACCGGAACCACCTGGTGTTCAGCGACGTCTACGCGGGCTACGTCTCGCAGCCCGTGGCGCGGGCGGCCGGCCGGTTCGTGGACGCGCTGGCGGTCGCCTACGATTCCAGCGTCCCGCAGGGCTGGGCGGACCCGTTCCTCTTCGAGTCGCTGACGCGCCTGACGGGGAAGCCGGTCCTGGTGACCGAGACGTACTTCGCCGCGAAGGAGAACGCGTCCGGGGACCGCAACCTGCACGGCGGGTTCACCACGGTGGGGACGCAGGCGGAGCGCGCGGCGGGGACCGGCCGCCTGCTGGCGGGGCTGGCCCGGTTCCCCGGCGTGGTGGGCGCGCACTGGTACCAGCTCACGGACCAGCCCCCGGGAGCCGAGGGCGAGGACTTCAACTTCGGGCTGGTGGACCTCAAGGACGGCCCCTACACCGAGCTGACCGCGGCGGCCGCGAAGGCCAACGCGGGAGCCGAGGCTTCCCACGGCACGTGGCCGGCCGGGGCGGGCCTGGTCCGCACCCCGCAGGGGCTGCGCGTCTCCGCGCTGACCGAGCTGCCGATCGTCAACGGCCAGCTCGATGAGTGGCCGCTGGAGAAGGCCTGGGTGCCCGATGTGCGCAGCGTCGCCCCGTTTGAGCGGTTCGGCGACCTCTTCGTCTGCTGGCATCCCGAGGGGCTGCTGGTCGCGGTCATGTACATGGACTACCGGGCCCGGCCGCGCGCGGCCGACGGGCCGGAAGCCGACGCCGAGCGGCTCACGCTCGGGTTCGGCATCGACCAGGAGAAGCCGGTCCTGTTCACCCTGAAGGGCATCCAGGAGGCGGCCGATCCCGACCACCCCGAGGCGGGATACCGGACGCCCGAGGTCCTGGCCGTGCGCGGCGGGGTGCCGTTCCCGGCGGAGGGGCGGTTCTTCACGGCGCAGAGCCAGCACGGGCTGGTGCGGACCATCGAGATGTTCCTTCCGGCGGCGCTCTTCAAGCGCGAGCGGATGGATCCCGCGGAGGTCGTGCGCGCCTGCATGTCGCTGCGGCTGCGGGGGAACGTCCGGGAGATGTTCTGGCCCCGGCCCTTCGCGCTGCTGGACCGCACGGGCAGCGACTCCTGGGTGCCGCTGGTGCTCGAGCCGCTGCCCGCGGGGTTCCAGAGCCGGTCGGTGGCGCCGCTGCTCGCCCG
>CAYNUZ010000365.1:0-2516 GCA_964400385.1 uncultured bacterium
CGCGCCGTGGACGCTGCTGGCGGTGCCGGGCGGGGACGGGGCGCTCTCGCCCCTGCTCGGGATCGCGGCCGCGGTGCCGCTGTGCTGGCCGGGTGCGCGGCGCGGCGGTTTCTGGGGACTCGCGCTGGCGCTGTTCGCGGTCTGGCGGATCACCTCCCCGCTGCCGCGGTACCTCGCCTTCGGCGTCGCCGTCGCGTGCGTCGCGGGGGCGGGGACCTTCGCGGGCTGGGACCTCGGGCCGGAGGGCCGCCGGTGGGCCCGGCGGCTGTCGCTGCTCGGCCTGTGGGGCTCGGCCGTGTGCGGCATCAGCGCGATCGGGTTCGGCACGAACTCGTTCGCGCCGGCGCTGGGTAAGGTCTCCCGCGCCGCGTACCGCGAGGGGTACTTCCGGCCGGCGGGATACCCCGAACTGCTGTCCGCCCTGGAAGCGCGGGTGCCGCCGCGCGGCCGCACGTACCTGCTCGGCCACCTGTTCAGCTACGACCTGCCGCGGCGGGTCTGGTTCGAGTCGCTCTATGTCCGGCCCCCGCTGTACTGGTGGCTGGACGGCGCGGCCACGCCGGACCGCATCCGGGTCCGCGCCCGGCAGGCGGGCCTGACGCATGTCGCGTGGCTGCCGGCCGGCTGCCGGGCCATCTACGGCGGCCGGCCCACGCTGATGGACTGGACGCCGGCCAGGCGCGCCGCCTGGCGCGGGTTCTGGGCGGCGTACCTGGAGCCGGTGGAGCGGTCCGGCGACTGGACGATCTACGCCCTCGCCGCGCGCCCGGGCCGGTATCCCGTCCCCCCCGCGGGCGTTCCCGGCCTCGAGGAGGGCGGCCATGTGCCGGCTGCTGGGCGTTAGCCTCCCCGTCGGCGCGGCGGCGGAGCCGGGCTGGCTGGACGCCTTCGCCGGGCTGGCGGACACGGGGATCGTCTCGCCCGGGTCCACGCCCGGCCACCGCGACGGCTGGGGGGTGGCGGGAATGGCGGACGGCGTCCCGGTGGTGGTGGATCGCGAGCGCGGGTCCATCCTCGCCGACCCGGCCCGGTACGCGACGGCGCGCGACGCCGCCCTCGCCCGGCGGCTGGACCCGCTCATCGTCCACCTGCGCAAGGCCAGCCCCGGCCTCGCGGTCACCCGGGACAATGCCCACCCCTTCCGGATCGGCGGCGCGCTCTTCGCCCACAACGGGTCGCTCCGGCATCCCGGGCGGCTCCCGGTCCGGGACCCCGACGTGATCGGCGGGACCACCGACAGCGAACGGTGGTTCGCGTTCCTCATGGAAGCGGCGGCCGCGGCACCCCCGGCCGGGTTCAGCGGGGCGCTCGCGGACGCGGTCCGCGCCGCCCGGACGTACACCGACGCCTCGTCCTGGACCTTCCTGCTGGCGCGCGGCGCCCGCCTCTACGCCTACCGCGAGGCGCGGGAGGACGCCTACCCGCCCGAGGACGAGCCGCCCGGCGAGTGCCTGCGCACCCACGGGCTGTCGCTGGCCCCCGTGGCGGGGGTATGCGTCGCCTGCTCCGAGCCGCTCCCCGCCCCCGCGGGGCCGTGGGAGCCGGTCGCGAACCGGGAGATGGTGGTGCTGGAGCACGGCCGGATCGTGGAGCGCCTGCGCCTCGCCTGATCCCGCGGGCCCCCGGGGCCTCCCCATTCCGTTACGATGAGTCCATGTCCCGCGCCGCCGCCCTCCGTGCCGCCTGCCTCGCCGCCGCCCTCTCCGGGTGCGCGACGATCATGAACGGGTCGAAGCAGGAGTACCGCATCGCCAGCAGCCCGCCGCAGGCGCGGATCACGGTGGACGGGAGGTACACCGGCATGACCCCCGCGACGCTCGAGCTGGATCGCGACCATGAGCACACGGTCCGGCTCGAGCTGGCCGGCTACGCGCCCGCCACGGTCCGGGTCGAGAACACGACCTCCGGCTGGTTCTGGGTCAACCTCCTGGCGCCGCCGCTCTACGGGGCGATCTTCATGCCCGTGGACTGGCTGTCCGGGTCCATGGACAAGCTGATGCCCGACCGGATCCACGAGGACCTGGCCCCGCTCGCCGGGACCCCGGCCGGCGGGGGCATGGCCGCCCCCCCGCCCCGCGATCCGACGGCCCCGCGCCTGAACGTCGCGGTCTCGGAGCTCGCCGCCGACGCGGTCTCCTCCTCGGACGCCGCGGTGATCGCCAACCTCCTGCGCGGCGAACTGGTCAAGACCGGGGCGTTCAACGTTGTCGAGAAGAAGAACATGGACCGCATCCTGGCCGAGCAGGCCTTCCAGCAGACCGGGTGCACGGCGCAGGACTGCGCGGTGCGGCTGGGGAAGCTCCTCAACGTCCAGCGGATGGTCGTGGGAAGCTGCGGCAAGCTCATGGGGAAGTACTTCATCAGCATCCGGGTCGTCAACGTCGAGTCCGGCGAGGCCGTGTTCGCCGACGACGCCAAGGGCACCACGGTGGACGACATCGAGACCGGGATCCGCGACCTCGCCACCCGGATGGCGGCCCGCCGATTGTAGCCGGGGGCGCCGCGGCCCGGCGCCG
>CAYNUZ010000366.1:0-2511 GCA_964400385.1 uncultured bacterium
CCCGCCTGGGTGCCGGCGGCCTTGCGCGTCTTCCGCTGGCCCATCGGCTCCAGCCGGTGGCGCGGCCGCCCCGCCGGCGCCTGGTACGGGCTGCGCGGGCTCCTCGGGTTCCTGGCGCTGCTGCCCCGCCTCGCCTTCCGGCGGTCCGCATGACCGCGCCGCGGCGGTCATGGTGGCACCCGCTGGCGCTGGTGGTGCTCTGGTTGCCGTGCGCGGCGGTGGTGGCCGGCCATGGCGACAAGGTCAACGGGGACGGCATGGGCTACTACGTCTACGCCCGCGCGCTGGCCCTTCACGCGGATTTCCGCCTCCACCCGGACGATGCGGTGCCGACCGAGCCGCGCTCCACGTATCTCCAGGACTGGTACCTGCACGAAGGCCTGGCCCACGGGGGGCGGGTGTACTCCCAGTACCCGGTGGGTCTTTCGCTGGTCTGGCTGGGGCCGGTGTGGTCCACGCACCTGTCGTTGCGCCTCCTGCACGCGCTGGGCGTGCCCGGCCTGTCCCCGGCCGACGGGTTCGCCAAGCCCTACCGGCTCGCGACGGCCGTCACGACCCTGCTGCTCGGGTTGGCCGCCCTGTTCCTGACGTACGAACTGGCCGTCCCGGTCGCCGGCCCGGCGGCGGCGCTGCTGGCGACGGCGGGCGCGTTGTACGCGACCGCGCTGTTCAACTACCTCGCGTACGAAACCTCGATGAGCGAGGCCCCGTCGTGGTTTGCGGTCACGCTGGTCTTTTTCCTGTGGCGGCACGCCCGGGCGGGAAGGGAGGCGGTCCGGCTGGCCGCCTGGGGCGCCGTGATCGCCCTGGCCACCCTGATGCGGTACCAGCACGCGGTCCTGTTCGCGCTCCCGGTCTGGGAGGCGCGGCGGCGCCCCTCCCGCCTCCTGGCCGTGGCGGCCGGTGCCGCCCCCCTCTTCCTAGTCCAGGCGCTGGTCTGGCGGGCGTCGACCGGCGGCTGGTGGCCGCCGTCGTACACCACCGGGATCGAGGCATGGTCCAAGATCCGGCCGGATCAGGTGCTCTGGTCGGCCCGGCACGGGCTGATCGCCTCGCATCCGCTCTGGCTGTTCGGGCTGGCCGGATTCGGGCTGCTGGCGTGGCGGGGCGGGGCGTGGGAACGCGGGCTGGGGCTGTTCTTCCTCTTCATGCTCTGGCTCAACCAGCTTCCCTATGACTTCTGGGCCGGCCACTCCTTCGGCGCCCGGCGGTTTGTCCCCGTCACCCTGGTCTGCGCCCTCGGCATCGCGCGGGTGGCGGGAGCCCTGATGCGCCGCTCCCGCCGCCGGGGACTCCCGCTCGCGGCCGGCGCCGTGGCCGCGCTCGCGCTCCTTTCCATGGCGTACCTGCGCGACTACCGCGAGCACGGCGAACTGCGCGACCTGCCGTTCCCGCAGGCGAAGTACCTGGGGCCGGCGTTCGCCCCCGTCTACCGGGCGGTGGGCTGGCCCTTCTCGTGGCCGGCCAATCTGGCGTGGGCGGCGACCCACGGGGTGTCGCCCGACCGGTACGACTGGGGGAGCGCGCTGTTCGTGGACAACCCGCCGGACCTGGTCGCCACGGCGCCCGGCGCGCAGGTGAACTACTGCCATCTCCGGCCGGCGGGGGTGCCGTGAAAGTCGCCATCGTCTCGGGCTCCTTTCCGCCGATCCGGTGCGGGGTGGGCGACTACCTGGAGCGATACACCCGGGCGCTGGCGGCGCGTGGGGCGGAGGTCCATGTCATCACGTCGCCCGGGGCGGACAGCCGGCGGGCCGCGCGGGGGGTCAGGCTCTGGCCCGAGGTGCGGGATTGGGGCCTGCGGGCGGCGGGCCGGATCTGCGACCGGGTCGCGCGGGTCGACCCGGACGTCGTGCACGTCCAGTACCCGACGGTGGTCTACGGCAAGCGGCTGGGCATCAACCTCCTGCCGCTCGCGCTCAAGCGCCGCTGGCCGCGCCGGCCGCTGGTCACGACGCTGCACGAGTTCGCGCAGTACGGCCCGCTCGGCCGGTGGCGGCTGGCTTCAAACGTCCTCTGGTCCGACGCGGTCGCGGTGACCTCCCGCGACGAGCGGGACGCGGTGGCGCGCCGGTTTCCCTCCGCACGCCGCCGGCTCCGGGTCATCCCGATCGGGTCGAACATCCCGGTGGCCGGTTCCCGGGCCGCGGGGCTCCGGCTCCTGCGCCGGCTGGGCGCGGAACCCGGCGACCGGCTGGTGGCGTACTTCGGCTGGGTCGGGCCGGGCAAGGGGATCCTGCCCCTGGTCGAGGCGGTCCGGAAACTCTGGAACGCCGGCTGGCGGGTCCGGCTGGTCGGGATCACCGCGTTCCGGCCCCGCGCCGACGTGTTCCACCGCGAGGTGGAGCTGCGGGCGAAGGAGCTCGAGATCCAGGGTCGCATCACCTGGACCGGCTTCCAGCCGGAGCGCGCGGTCAGCGACCTGCTGCTGGCCTGCGAGGCCTGCCTCCTGCCGTTCGATGACGGCCTGCGGCTCAACCGGGGCAGCTTCCTCGCCGCCCTGCTGCACGG
>CAYNUZ010000367.1:0-2508 GCA_964400385.1 uncultured bacterium
GCGCCCGCGGCCCCGGCCCCGGCGGCGCCATGAACGGCTCCCGCGCCGCGCTCGCCGGGGTCCTGGCCTGCTGCCTCACGCCTCCCGCGCTGGCGGGATTGGCGCCCTCGGGCGTCATCCGGACCTATGACTCGCCCGTGACGGGCACGGCCGGGCGCGGCGTGGCGGTGACTCCCACGGGCAAGGTGATCCTGGTGGGACGCGACGCCAACACCTGCGGGCCGATCGCCGGTTTCCGCCTGTCGTGGATCTCGCCCGCCTACGCGGAAGAGTCCACGATGTTGTTTGCCGAATCCTGCGTCAACCTGGAGCCGCGCGGTGTGCTCGCGATCGGCGAGGATGCCCTGGTGTTCGGGGCCGGGTCGAGCCACGGGGTGATCAGCCTCGTCCACAAGGGTGCCGCCTCGCCGGCCTTCACGTACGACGAGGGGGGGATTGACGAGGGGTTCACGGACGGGGCCCTGGACCCGATGGACGGGACGATCTGGCTCACGGGCAGCCGGCAGGCGCCGGCCCCGGGAATCGGCAAGCTGTTCCACTACCGGGTTGACGGCAGCGGCGTCAGCACCCTCTCCAGCGACACCTACACCCTGGGGCCCGGCTCTGACACGCACGGGTTCGCGGTCGCGGCCGCGGAGGACTCGGTGTTCGTGGGAGGGTGGGCGAACAGCGGCGGGAGCAACGTCGGCTGGCTCGCCCGCCGGCCGAAGTCCGGCAGCTCCGCCACCGCCTGGCTGGTCGGCAACCTGCTGGGGGCGGCCAATACGATGGTCTGGTCCATCGCCGCCCGCGGGGACCGCCTCTACACCCTGACGATC
This sequence comes from uncultured bacterium, assembly GCA_964400385.1. Taxonomy (GTDB): domain Bacteria; phylum Oederibacteriota; class CAKKQC01; order CAKKQC01; family CAKKQC01; genus CAYNUZ01. Next base: position 819 of record CAYNUZ010000367.1, read on the forward strand.
GCCTCGGTCGGCGCCCCCTACAACGCGGACGTCCAGCAGCGGAACCCCTCGGACGGGTCGCGCAAGGGCTCGTCCGTGGCGGTCTACTCCGGCTCGTCGCCGACGTGGGGGGATTTCCGCGGGCAGCTCGTCCTCCACCCCTCGCTGCCGGTGCTGGGCGTGGCCGGCGGGACGAAGCTGCAGGTCAAGGACCTCGACCTGGGCGACCTGGGAGGCTACGGCGGGCAGCTGTCCTCCAACAACATCGTCGAGGTGGACGGGGCCGCGTTCTCCGACGCGCTCAACTTCACCGCGTACGCCGCGGCCACGTACGACCAGGCGGCGATGCTCCACATGGAGCTGGACGGCCAGGCGTTCGCGGACGCCACCCGCACCGAATCCACCCGCCAGCTCGTGGTCGCGCCGAATGTCATGGTCCTCGCGGATCCGATCAGCTATGTCCGGTTCAGCGTGGTGCACACCGTCGCGGGGGGCGATGTCCGGTTCAGCGTGTACGACGCGGCCGGGCGGTTCCTGATCGACAAGACGGTCACGGCGGACGCCGCCGCGTCCGCGGAATGGCGCTGGGACGGGACGCTGCCGGACGGGAAGCAGCGGATTGGGCCGGGCGGGTACATCGTCCGGGCCGACGGGCCCACCGCCAAGGCGTTCACCGACCGGGGGAACTTCATCGTCGTGAAGAAGCGGTCGGGGAAATAGGATGCGAGGCAGGCTCGCGCTCCTCCTGCTCGCCCTGCTGCCGGGGGTCGCCGCCGCGTTCGACGCGGCCAACCAGGCCGACGCCGCCGGTGCGGTCCAGCTCAGCCTGCCGCTCAGCACCCGGTCGCTCGGCATGGGGGGCGTGAGCGCGGGCGGCACGGACGTCCTGCGTTCGTGGGCCAACCCCGCGCTGCTGGCCGGGCTGGGCACGGTCGGCGAGGTCGCGCTGCAGGGCGGGACGCAGCTCCTCAACCAGTCCGCCTTCGGCCTGGGCGGGGCGTGGCGGTTCGACAGCCGGTGGACCGGCGGCGCTACGCTGGGCGGGTACTCGATGAGCTTTGCGGAGAACGACGCCCTGGGGAACCCCGGCGCCACCATCAGCGCCGGCGTGTCGGGCTTCGGCCTCTCCGGGGCCTACCAGGTGAACGACTGGCTCGCGGCCGGGGTGACGCTCCGGATCATCCGCGAGACGCTCCTGACCGAGTCCACGACGGCGCCGGCGCTCGACCTGGGGGCGGCGGGGACGTGGGGCCGCCTGTCCGGGAGCTTCGCGATCCGGAACGCCGGGACGCATATCGGGACCACGGAGTCGCGGCCGGCCGGGGCGCCGAAGGATCCCGCCGAGAAGGTGCCGACCGAAGTGCGCCTGGGCGGCGCGTACGCCTTCCCGGAGCTGCACCTGGAGGGGGCCCTCGAGATCGCCGGCCTGGTCGGGGCGAACGGCACCGCCGGGAGCGCCGCGGTGGGCGCCGAGTGGTGGCTGGCGCCGGCGATCGCCCTGCGGGCGGGCGGCGGCGGGTATGCCGGGACCCCCGGGTTCAGCCTCGGCCTGACCGGCCTCTACCGGCAGATGGGCCTGGACTACGCCTTCACCTACGTCGCCGCCGGCCCGGCGCACCGGATCTCGCTGTCCTACGCCTTCGGGATGGCCACGCCGCCCCGCGAGGCGGTGGCCGCCGCCCCGTCGCCCGAGCCCGCGGCCCCGCCCGCG
>CAYNUZ010000368.1:0-2503 GCA_964400385.1 uncultured bacterium
TGGGCCGCGGCGGCGCTGGCCGGCGTCATGGGCGCCGCGATCTTCGCCGCCAGCCTGTACAGCCGGATCGGGAAGGACTGCGTGAACTTCCACGCCTGGGCGCAGCTCCGGCAGGCGTACGCGGCGGGGATGAAGCTGGACTGGAACGACCGGCGGGAGGGGTTCTACGTGGCCTCGGCGCTCAGCCAGACCGGGGACCTCGACGGGGCGGTGAAGCAGTTCGAGGTCGAGCTCCGGCGCAACCCGTACTTCATGGACGGGTGGGCCAACTGCGGCGCGGTGTACGGCCTGCAGGGGAAGATCGCGGACGCGGAGCGCGTCCTGCTGCGCGCCATCGCGCTGAACCCGTCCTATGCCGAGGCGTATGCGAACCTCGGCGTCGCGTACCTGCAGGAGCGCCGGTGGCTGGAGGCCGCGGACGCGTTCCGCAAGGCGCAGGCGCTCGACCCCGAGCTCGGGCTCGCGAAGTCCGGGCTGGAGATGGCGCTGGCCCGCCGCCGCCCGGGCTGATCCGGCCGCCGCGCTGGTATCCTAGGCGTACCCCCATGCGCCCCCACCGCACCCCATGCCGCTGAAGGCCGCCCTCTTCGACTTTGACGGGCTGATCCTCGGCACCGAGGAGACCCAGCTGACCGCGTGGCAGGCGATCTTCCGCGAGCACGGGGTCGAGCTCCACCTCAAGGACTGGAGCGTGTGCATCGGGACGGCGGGGGCGTTCGACGAGGTGACCCACCTTGAGAAGCTGACCGGCCGGTCCGTGGACCGCACGGCCATCCGGGCCGACTTCAAGGGGCGCGAGGCCGCGCTGCTGGCCCGCCTCCAGCTCCTCCCGGGGGTGCGCGACCGGCTGGAGGAGGCCAGGGCGGCCGGGATCCGCCGGGCCATCGCCTCCTCGTCCGACATCCACTGGGTCGAGCCGCACCTCGCCACGCACGGCATCCGCCACTACTTCGACGCGGTCGTGGTGCGCAACGAGCACCTGCCCGCCAAGCCGAAGCCCGACATCTATCTCGCGGCGCTGGCGGCCCTCGGCGTCGCGGCGGGGGAGGCGGTGGCTTTCGAGGATTCCATGAACGGCATCCGGGCCGCGAAGGCGGCCGGCATCTTCTGCGTGGCGGTCCCCAATCCCGTCACCCGCGCGCTGGACCTGTCCGACGCGGACATGGAAGTGCCGAGCCTGGCGCACCTCACCCTGGCGGACCTGGCCGCCACCCGGTTCGCCGGGGCGGGGGCGGGCCGGTGAAGCGCGCCACCTGGCTCGACCCGCGGATCCTCGACGCCGGGGTGCGCGACGAGGTGGAGCGGATCCGGGTCGTGGACACCCACGAGCACCTCGACGAGGAGTCCGCGCGGCTGGCGCAGCCGGGCACCCTGACCCGCTTCTTCATGTACTACGCCTTCGACGAGGTGGCCACGGCGGGCATGACCGGGGAGGAGGAGGCGGCGTTCTGGCGCGAGGGGGCCACGGGCGAGGAGCAGTGGAGGGCGATCCGCCGGGCGTGGCCGCTGGCGAAGCACTCGGGGTTCTGCCGGGCGATCACGCTCTCGATCAAGGAGTTGTACGGCATCGACGACCTGCGGGACGACACGATCCGGCCGCTGCTCAAGGCGGTCGCGAAGCGCAACCGGCCGGGGGTCCTCGAGTGGATGCTGCGGGAGAAGAGCGGCCTCGAGTGCTGCCTGGTCAATGCGGCCGATCCCGGCGACCTGGCGCGGCGCACCGGGACCCCGGGCCTGTTCCTGTTCGACCTCGCGGTCTCGCCGTTCTGCGACGGGAAGCTGGACCTCGCGCCGTACGAGAAGGCCTCGGGCATCGCGGCCCCGACGCTGCGGGACTGGGGCCGGCTGGTGGACTGGTACTTCGACCGGTGGGGACGGCAGGTCGTGGCGATCAAGAACGTGTGCGCCTACTGGCGGGTGCTCAAGTTCGACGACGTGCCGGAGGCCGACGCGGCGCCCCTCTACGAGAAGTGGCTGGTGCGCAAGGAGCCGTGCACGCCCGCCGAGATCAAGGCGGTCCAGGACCACCTCTTCCACGCGTGCATCCGCCGGGCGATCGAGTACGACCTGCCGGTCAAGATCCACACCGGGTACCACGCCGGCCACAACTACATGGACATGTCGCTCTTCCAGGTGAAGGACCTGGCGAACCTCTTCCGGCAGTACCCCAAGGCGAAGTTCGACATCTTCCACCTGAGCTACCCGGAATGGACCGACCTGGTGGCGCTGGCCAAGCACTACGGCAACGTGTACGCGAACCTGTGCTGGGCCTGGGTGATCGACCCGGAGGCGTCGCTGGCCTTCTGCCGTCACGCGCTGGCCGCGCTGCCGCTCAACAAGGTGCTCGGGTTCGGCGGCGACTACGGGTTCGCGGACGTCGTGTACGGCCACGCCCGGATCGCCCGCGACGGCATCGCCCTGGTCCTTTCCGACGCGGTCAAGCAGGGCCGGCTGACCCGCGCCGACGCGAAGGGCGCCGCGCGCCGGTGGCTGCGCGACAACG
>CAYNUZ010000369.1:0-2501 GCA_964400385.1 uncultured bacterium
CCGGATGCCGAGCCTGCCGACCCGGTGGTGGCGGCGATCCGGGCCGACGCGGGCGAGGCGGCCCTGCCGGTCCGGGTCTGGTCCGACGAGCCGCCCATGCTCCCGAACCGCCGGTGGCGGCAGGGGCTGGAATGGCTGTTCGCCTACCACGGGCTCCCCCTCTACCGTTCCATCTATATGTACCTGCTGGCCGCCTCCCCGCCCCCCCTGGGCCAGCCGCGGATGCTCGATGCCCTCAACATCCGGTACGTGGTGGCCGCGCACGCCACGCACCTGCGGTGGCCGCGTCTCGGAAGCGTTCCCACCGAGCAGAATCCCCGGTCCGCGCTGCTGCGGAACCCCGCGCCGTCCGGCCGGGTCTTCCTGGCGGCCGGCCTCATTCCCTGCGTCACCATGGAGCAGGTCATCGGGGAAATCCGGAGCCCGGACTGGACCCCGGCCCGGGTGCCTACGGATTCCGAGATTCCGGATGACCTGCTGGCCGTCCGGCCCGCGGCGACCGGCTTGGTCCACGTGGCCCGGGGCCGGGATGAGGTGACCGCCCGGACAATCCTGGCGGGTCCGGGCTGGCTGGTCCTTCCCGACCCGTGGTACCCGGCCTGGCGTGCATGGGTGGACGGCCGCCGGACCCGGATCTACCGGGCCTACGGCGCGTTGCGCATGATCGCGATGCCGGCCGGGGACCATGCCGTCCGGATGGCGTATGACTCCTGGCTCTTCAAAGCCGGACTCTGGCTCACCCTGCTGTCCCTCGCCGCCGGCGCCGTGGCGCTCGCGACCGTGATCCGCCCGCGTCGCCGGACCGACGCGGCATAATACCGGCATGCCCAGGCCCGACGGCCTCGCCCGCCTCCGCCGCATCGTCCGCCGCCTGCGCGGCCCGGGCGGCTGCCCGTGGGACCGCCGGCAGACGCACCGCTCGATCAAATCCAACCTCCTCGAGGAGACCTACGAGGTCCTCGAGGCGCTCGAACGCGACGACCCGCGGATGATGGAGGAGGAGCTGGGTGACCTGCTCCTCCAGGTCGTCTTCCATGCCCAGATCGAGGAGGAGCGGGGGCGGCTGCGGCTGGAGGACGTGATGCGGCACGTGTCGGACAAGCTGGTCCGCCGCCATCCCCACGTGTTCCGCCGCGGGAAGCGGATCTCCGCTGCCCGGGCCCTCGCCCAGTGGGAGCGGCTCAAGCGCGACGAGAAGCCGAAGCGGTCCGGGCTCGACGGCGTGCCCGCGGCGCTGCCCGCGCTGCTGCGCGCCACGCGGGTGCAGGCCAAGGCGGCCCGGCTCGGGTTCGAATGGAAGCGGCTGGGCGAGGCGCTGGCGAAGTTCGACGAGGAGTCGCGGGAGCTCAAGGCGGCGCTGCGCTCCCGGCGGCGGGCGGCGATCCGGCACGAGCTGGGGGATGCGCTCTTCGCGCTCGCCAAGGTCGCGAAGTTCCTCGGGCTGGACCCCGAGGACACCCTCCAGGCGGCCAACGACCGGTTCATCACCCGGTTCCATGCGCTGGAACGGCGCGTGGCCGCGACCGGCCGGCGGATGCACGAGCTGCCGCCGGCCCGCCTGCAGGCCCTGTGGCGGCAGGGGCGGTGAGGCCCCGCGCCGTCCTCCTGGCCGCGCTGATCGTCCTCGCCGGATGCGCGCCGGTCAGCACGAAGAACGCCGGCAGCGGGTTCGTCATGATCTCGGAGCGGGACGAGTTCGCGCTGGGGAACGAGTTCGCCGCCGCCTATGACGCCGGCCGCATGAAGGGGATGCCCAAACCGGACTTCATCGAGCTCTCCGACGGCTACCTCGACTCGCTGGGCCGCGAACTGGCCGGCGCCTCCCAGCGGCCGGGCGTGCCGTACCGGTTCCGGGCGATCAACGACAACACGATCAACGCGTTCGCGGTGCCGGGCCACATCTACGTCTACCGGGGCGTGATCGAGCTGTGCGCCACCGAGTGCGAGTTCGCCGAGGTGCTGGGCCATGAGATCGGGCACGTGGTGGCCCGCCACACCGCCAAGAACGTCTCGAAGGAGTGGGCGCTGACGCACGGGGCCGATTTCGTCCTGGCCATGCTCGGCGTCGGCCAGCTCGGGCAGGAGCTCTCCTACCTCGTGCTCGTGGGGGCCTTCAAGAAGTTCGGCCGGGATGAGGAGCGGCAGGCCGACCTGCTGGGCGTCGAGGAGTGCCTCGCCGCCGGGATCTCGCCGCTGGGCGCGGCCCGCGTTTTCCGCAAGTTCGAGACGGCGCTCAAGGAGCGGCCGAACCTGCTGGAAGGCTTCCTGAACGACCACCCGTATTCCGCCGAGCGCGCCGACAACGTGGAGGCCTACCTCCGCACCGCGGGGGTCCCGGCCGGGCTGCGGGAGGACCGGCCGGCCTACCAGGCGTGGCGGGCCGCGATCCTCGCGCTCCCGAAACCCCCGGACCGCAAAGGCGCGTAGGATCGGGAGATGACCGACGCCCACCGGTTCACCCCCGCGCTCTTCGCCTTCCTCCGGGAGCTGAAGGCGCACAA
>CAYNUZ010000370.1:0-2473 GCA_964400385.1 uncultured bacterium
CCGGCATGCGGTGACGGGGGAGCTCGGCGCGCCCCGCGGGCTGGGCGGGCTGGAGGAGTACGAGCGCCTCAAGGCGGTGGCACCCGACGGCCCGGCGCTCAAGATGAGCGTGCCCGGCCCGTACACGCTGAGCGGCCGCCTCGTCCCCGGCGCGCGGTACCTCGACCGGTGGGCGCTGTGCGAGGCGCTCATCCCCATCGTGCGCGCCGAGCTCGCCGCGCTCGCGGCCGCCGGGGTGCGCGAGATCACCGTGGACGAGCCGTCGATGAGCTGCTACGCCCACAAGGAGGACCCCCGGCGGTTCGTGGACATCTTCAACCGCACGGTCGAGGCGGTGCACGGCAAGGTCCGGCTCTCGACCCACCTGTGCTTCGGCAACTACAAGGGCCGGGCGGTGGCCCCGCGGCAGTACGCGCCGATGTTCCCCGCCTTCCTCGATTTCCATGCCGACGAGCTGCACCTCGAGATGGCCAGCCGCGAGTTCGCGGAGCTCGAGGTGATCGCGGCGGTGGCGAAGCGGCACGACGTGGCGGTGGGTGTCATCGACGTCAAGAGCTACTACATCGAGACGCCCGAGGACGTGGCCGGTCGCGTCCGCAGGTGCCTCCAGCACGCCCCGGCGGACCGCCTCTCGTTCGCCCCGGACTGCGGGTTCAGCCAGACCGCGCGGTGGGCGGCGCGGGTCAAGCTGAAGTCCATGGTCGCGGGCGTCAAGGCCGTGCGGCGGGAGCTGGGCCTCACCTGATCCAGCCCGTCCTGTCCGGGGAGGCGTGGCTGGCCGACGTGGCGGCGGCGCGCGAGGACCGGGAGGACCTGCACCTGTGGTGGCTGGGCCAGAGCGGTTTCCTCGCCCAGCAGGGCGGGTACCACCTCCTCCTCGACCCCTACCTTTCGGATTCGCTCACCCTCAAGTACGCGGCGACCGAGCGGCCGCATGTCCGGATGACCGCGCGGGTGATCGCGCCCGAGCGGCTCGACTTCATCGACCTCGTCACGTCCAGCCACGCGCACACCGACCACCTCGACGCCGCGACCCTCATCCCGGTCCTGCACGCCAACCCCACCACCCGGCTGGTGATCCCGGAAGCCAACCGGTCGCTGGTGGCGGAGCGGCTCGGGGGCGACATCGCGGAGCGGCTGCTGGGGCTCAATGACGAGCCACCCGAAACCCACCACCTCGAGGGGTTCATCCTGACCGCGGTCCCGGCCGCGCATAACGCGGTCGAGCGCGATACGGCCGGCCACAGCCGGTTTCTCGGCTACGTGATCCAGATGGGCGCATGGAAGATCTACCACGCGGGCGACACGCTGCGGTTTCCCGGGCTGGCGGAGCGCCTGAAGCCCCTCGGGGTGGACGTGGCGCTGCTGCCGATCAACGGCGACCGGCCGGAGCGCCGGGTGGCGGGCAACCTGGACGGGGACGCGGCCGCGCAGCTGGCGAAGGACATTGGCGCGCGGCTGGCGATCCCGATGCACTACGAGATGTTCGAGTTCAATACCGCGCCGCCGGACGAGTTCGTCGCGGCATGCGTCCGCCTCGACCAGCCGTACCGGGTGCTGCGCGCGGGCGAGCGGTGGTCCGGCAAGGACCTCGGATGACCGTCGAGCAGGTCCGGGCCCGGCTCTATGCCGAGAAGGTGATCGTGGTCCTGCGCGAGAAGGCGGCCGGGATCGTCGTCGAGAAGGCGGCAGCGGTCGCGGCGGGCGGGCTCAGGGCGCTCGAGGTCACCTTCACCACGCCGGACGCGGCCGAGGCGATCCGGGCGATCGGCCAGGCCAAGCTCGGGCTCGTCGGGGCCGGCTCGATCACCAGCCTCGCGCAGGCCAAGGAGGCCTTCGACGCGGGCGCCCGGTTCCTCGTCTCGCCGGTCTTTGTCGGCACGATCGCCGCGTGGGCCGGCCGGCGGAAGATGGTCTACATCGCCGGGGCCCTCACGCCGCAGGAGATCTTCGACGCGTGGGAGGCGGGCAGCCGGCCGGTCAAGGTGTTCCCCGCGTCCGATCTCGGAGGCCCTTCCTATCTCAAGCACATCCTCGCGCCGCTCCCGCACCTCGAGCTGTGCCCGACCGGCGGCGTCACGGTGGATAACTTCGCCGCGTACCTCGCCGCGGGCGCGAAGGTGGTCGGGATGGGTGACGCGCTGACCAATGCGCCCGAGGTCGTGGCCGGCGGCGCGCGGGCGCTGACCTGGCTGGCCTCCAACGTCCGCATGCTGGCGGGAGGGCCCGCCGTTTCCTGACCGCGGTCAGGGGTCCGGCACGGGGCCCATGCGATGATATTTCCTCGATGAAGACGGCCGCGGCCCGCTGCCTCCTGTTCCTTCCCGTCCTGCTCGCCGGATGCGGGGACGACGGGATCAGCGTCTACGACATCCCGCGGGAGAAGCCGCAATCACACCGGCCGGCGGCCCCGCCGCCCGCGATGCCCATGCCGGGCCTGATGCCGCCGGGAGGCGGCGGCGAGCCCGGCGGC
>CAYNUZ010000371.1:0-2465 GCA_964400385.1 uncultured bacterium
GCCTCCACCATCCCCCACAACGTCTCCTGGCCGATCGCGCGGGACCTCGCGGGGCGGGACCGGTATGCGGTGGCGCGGCGGGCGGCGGACCCCACCCGTTGAGGTCCGCGGGTCGGGGGATACCAGCCCCGGTTGGCCGGCGGACGGCGGGGGGGGCCTTGCGGACCCGCGGAGCCGCTGCTAAGGTTCAGCCATGAAGGGACACCGATCCGCGGCGTGGCTGGGGCTGTTCGGAATCATGGTGGCGCTCGGTTCCGCGGGCTGTTCGGACCGGTCCCGGATGAGCCTCCAGATCCAGAGCATCAAGGGCGCCTCGGCGGGCAACGACAACCGGACCTACCTCGAGGTGGACCTCATGGGCGATGCCGATGCCCCCTGCCTGACGATCCAGGACGCGGTGACGGTGTCCGTTGAGCTGATCGCCAACGGCACGGTGGGCCCCACCTTCTCCGGGTACCTGACGGGCTACAAGCTGGAATACTTCTACTATGACCCGAATGACGGCGTCCTGCGCGGCCCGGTGGGCGGGCTGACCCTCAAGGACGGCAACCTCTCGCAGCGGGTGGCCGCCAATGCCTCCGTGGACGTCACCCTCCCGCTGGTCAGCTTTCGCGTGAAGGGATGGACCCAGCGGGTCACCTGCGGCGACAATCCCGGCTTCCCGGGCCCCGGCTCGGTGTCCCGGATGATCGCGCGGGTGACCGTCTACGGGAAGGACGCCGACAACAAGGAGATCTCCGACCAGGGGAATATCCTGGTGTACCTCTACGACTACGGCCCGGCCCCGTCGGCCCCGGATCCGCTGACCGGCGTCTACCCGGTGGGCAGCGAGTGCGGGGTATTCGGCGGGAGCACCAACCGGTACTGGAGCGCGGTCGGCTGTAACTGAGGCGGCGGACCGCCCGCGATGCGCGCCGCCGGCCCGATCGGGCCGGCGGCGCGGCCGTTCCGGGGGGTCGTATGATTGAGGCCGATGGATAAGCTCGTCATCCGCGGCGGGGCCCCCCTCGCCGGCACCATCCGGGTCAGCGGCGCCAAGAACACCGTGGCGCACACGATGCCCGCCGCGCTGCTCACCGCGGGCCCGGTCCGCCTCACCAACGTCCCCGCCCTCAAGGATGTCCAGACCATGGCCCGGCTCCTGCGCACCCTCGGGGCCTCCGTGGAGGTCGCCGAAGGCCGGTGCGACATCCGGGCCGACGCCCTGAACGGCGCCGACGCCTCGTACGACCTCGTGCGGACCATGCGGTCGAGTTTCGTGGTCCTCGGGCCCCTCCTGGCCCGGCTGGGCCGGGCCCGCGTCTCGCTTCCCGGCGGATGCGCGATCGGGCCCCGGCCGGTGGACCTGCACCTCAAGGGGCTGGCCGCGATGGGCGCCTCCATCACGACCGCGGGCGGGTACGTGGAGGCGGTCGCGCCGCGGCTGCGCGGGGCGCGCATCGTCTTTGACCACGTGAGCGTGGGCGCGACGCTGCACCTCATGATGGCCGCCGCGCTGGCGGACGGGGAGACGGTCCTCGCGGGCGCGGCGCGCGAGCCGGAGGTCGTGGACCTCGCCGACCTGCTGAACGCGATGGGCGGGCGGGTCCTGGGCGCGGGGTCGGACACCGTGACGGTCGAGGGCGTCCGGGAGCTCCATGGCGCGGAACACGACAACCTGCCCGACCGGATCGAGGCGGGCACCTGGCTCGTGGCTTCGCTGCTGACGGGGGGCGGCCTCGGCGTCGCCGGCGCCCGGCGGGACCACCTGGGGGCGGTGGAGGCGCGGCTGCTCCAGGCGGGCGCCGCGATCGAGGAGCGGGACGGCGCGCTCCGGGCCGTCGTCCGCGGGCGGTGGCGGGCCTCGGACGTCACGACCCTGCCGTACCCGGGGTTCCCGACGGACATGCAGGCGCAGTGGATGGCGGCGATGGCGCTCGCGGAGGGGACCACGGTGATCCGCGAAACCATCTTCGAGAACCGGTTCCAGCACGTCCCCGAGCTGGTCCGCCTGGGCGCCGAGATCTCGGTGCAGGACCGCAACGCGGTGGTGCGGGGCGTCCCCGGCCTGCGCGGCGCCCCGGTCATGGTCTCGGACCTGCGGGCCGGGGTCTCGCTCGTGCTCGCGGCGCTGGCGGCCTCCGGCACGACCGAGATCCACCGCATCTACCACCTCGACCGCGGGTACGACCGGCTGGTGGAGAAGCTGCGCGGCGTGGGCGCCGCCATCGAGCGCGTGCCAGGGCCCGCGACCTGATCGCGCCGCTGGTGCTCGCGGCCGCCGTGGCGGCCGCCCCCATCTTCCATGACGGGACGCTGGCCGCCTCGGACGGGGCCCGCCTCCACTTCCTGGATACCGGCCTCCCCGCGGGCCGCACCCCGGAGCCGGCGCTCCTGCTGGTGCCCGGCTGGACGATGCCCGCGTCCATCTGGGAGGGCACGGCGCTCCGGCTCGGCCGCAGGTAAATCAATTTTATTTAAAACCG
>CAYNUZ010000372.1:0-2428 GCA_964400385.1 uncultured bacterium
GAGCCGCCACAGCAGGCCGTGCCAGAAGACCGCGCGCCGGCACGACGCCAGGAACGGCGGCAGGGCCTCCCCCTCGAGCGGCCCGGGGGCCGTGGCCCGCGCAAACTCGCCGAACTCGGCCTCGGTCACGCAGGCCGGCAGCAGGCCCTCCTTCGCCATGGACCGGTAGAGCCGGCGGAGCTGGCCCAGCCGCTCGTCCGCGGGGAGGGACGGCTTCAACTCCGCCCGGTCGAGGTCAATGACCAGGACGCGCCACGCGCCGGGGTGGCGCTCCGCGATCAGGTTGCGCGCGTTGAGGTCCCGGTGCGCCAGCCCGCCTTCCTGGCACGCGCGCAGCGCGCCGGCCACGGCGCCGAGCAGGGCCTGTTTCGCCCCGGCTTCGGGCGCAACGGCGGGCAGGCACTGCGTGAGGTTGGCGGCGTTGGGGAGCCACCGGCTCCACGCCTCCATCTCCCACCGGCCGCGCGCCAGCCGGGTGGCGGAGATCCCGAGGAGCGGGGCGGTGGGGAGGCCCTGCGCATGCGCCTGGTGGGACACCGCCAGCTCGGCCCAGGCGCGCCCCGGGTCGGCGAACTCCCGGCTGCCGCCCCCGAGCATGCCGCCCCGCGCGTACGGGCGCACGAGCATCCGGTCGGCGGAATCCGGGAACGGGAGCGTGACGGGCCCGGCCCGCCCGGAGGCGATGCGGCGGGCGGCGCGGTCGGCCCGCAGCCGGTCGAACGGGAGGACCATCAGGGTGCGCACCGCCTGCTCCAGGTCGGCCTGCACGACGCCTACCCGGTCACCGGCCTCGAAGACCTTGTAGCCGGGGGGGACCGGGAGCCGGGCCGCTTGCAACTCCATCAGGGCCTCCGGAGAATGGCATCCATGCCGGATGCCGCGCCCTTTCCGGACCCGCCGGTCGGGGTCTTCGACGCCGCGCCGTACCGCGCATACCACCCCGGCCCCGCGGTCCTGGACCGGCCGGTCGCGGGACTGCCGCCGGCGTCCCCGCCGCGGCGCATCCTCGTGGTGGGGCTGACCGCGGTGGGGGACGTCCTCCATTTCCTGCCCGTGGCGGTGGCGCTGCGCCGGGCCTTCCCCGCGGCGGAGATCGACTGGGTGGTGCAGGACAAGGCGCGGGGGATCGTGGAGGGCCGGCCGGAGCTGTCGCGGGTCTTCGTGTTCGAGCGCCACCGCTGGGCGCGCGCTCTCCTGCATCCGGCGCGTGTGGTGCCCACCCTGGGGGAGATCTTAGCATCCGTGCGCGGCCTGCGGTCCCGCGGGTACGACCTGCTGGTGGATCCGCAGGGGACGGTGAAGAGCGCGCTCGTCAACCTCGCGAGCGGCGCGCCCCTCCGGGTGGGATTCGCGCGCGGGTTCGGCAGGGAGTTCAACCACCTGACCCTCACGGCGCGGGTGCGCCTCCCCGTGCGCCGGATGCACCGCGTCCGCAAATCGCTCGCGCTGCTCGAGGCCTGCGGCATCCCGGTGGACGACCACGCGGCCCGGGTCGAGGCCGCGCCGGAGGCGCTGGCGGCGGCGGACCGGGAGCTGGTGCGGGCCGGGGTCGGGGGGCGGCCGCTGCTCCTCCTCCATCCCGGGACCTCGGCGTTCGGCGCGCGCAAGCGCTGGCCGCTCGACCGGTTCGGGGCGCTGGCCGACCGCGCCCATGCCGAGCTCGGCCTGGTCCCGGTCTTCGTGCTCGGGCCCATCGAGCGGGCGTGGCGGGACGCCCTCTTCGCGGGGATCCGGACCGCGCCCCGGGTGGCCGTGGAACCGGGGTCCCTGGCGGGACTGGCCGGGCTGCTCGCCCGCGCCACGTGCTTCCTGGGATCGGACTCCGCGCCCCTGCACCTGGCCTCCAACCTGCGGGTCCCCGTCGTCGGGCTCTACGGGCCGACGGACCCGGTGCTGTTCGCGCCGTACTATCCGCCGGCCGTCGTCGTGGTCCAGGGCCTGGCGTGCCCGCGGTGCGGGGCGCCGCATTGCAACCACCCGGTCCCGCGGATGGAGGCGATCAGCGTGGACATGGCGATGGAGGGGCTGCGGCTCGTGCGCCGGTTGACCTCTCCCTAGCGGTTCGCCGAGAATCAGGTCCGTGCCCCACGTCCCCGCCGCGCTCTGGCGCGGCCGCCTCGCCGGCTCGATGCACCCGCTCGCGCAGCGGTTCCTGTCCTCCTTCGCCGAGGATGCCGATCTCGCGGAGATCGACATCGATGTCGCGGGCGCGCATGCGCTCGCGCTGGCCCGGGGGGGGGTGTTCACCCGCGCCGAGCTGCGGCGGGTGCTGCGGGCGTACGCGGGCGCGCGGGCCCGGGTCCGGACCCTCCTGGCCCGCCCCGGCGGGACCGGCACCTTCCACGACATCCACCCGCTGGTCGAGAAGCTGGTGGCGGACCGGTGCGGCGAGGCCGTCGGGGGGCGCGTGCACCTGGGCAAGAGCCGC
>CAYNUZ010000373.1:0-2419 GCA_964400385.1 uncultured bacterium
GGCGGCGCGCTCGTCCAGCCGCTGGGCGGGCCCGTGCCGCCCGGCCCGGTGGACCTCGCGCCCGGCGCCTCGCAGGGCTTCACGTGGTCGTACTCCGCGTCCGGCGGGGGGACGGCGGTCTTCACCCTGACCGCCTCCGGCGTGAGCTGCGCCGGGACCCCGGTGAGCCGGTCCGATACGGTCAGCCTCGCCCTCCAGTCGCCCGCCGCGCTCGCCGCCTCCCTCGCGGCCTTCCCCACGCCGCGGGACACCGGCCAGACCTTCCTCGTCACGCTCACGCTCACCAACACCGGCGGGGCCTCGGCGGTCGGTGTGGACATCGCCGGCTTCCTGGCCGGCGGGACCGGCGGGGCCACCCTGACGGCCGGGCCGAATCCCGCCCTGCCGGTGACCATCCCCGGCGGGCAGCGCCGCGTCTTCACCTGGACGTTCACCGGCATCGCGCCCGGGACCGTGATCCTGTCCACCACCGTCAGCGGCACCGACGGCAACACGGGGCTGCCGTTGCCCGTGGCCCTCCCCGTCGCGAACGCCGAGCTGGTGCAGGTGCCCGCGGCGCTCGCCGCCGCGATGTCGCTGGTGTCTTCCCAGGTCTCGGCGGGCCAGTGGATTGTCCTGAGCCTGACCGTGACCAATACCGGCCAGGCCTCGGCCACCGGCGTGCTCCCCGCCCTCGTGAACAACTCCGGCGCGCCGCTCCTCGCCGTGAGCGGCCCCGTCCCCGCCGGCCCGGTCGTCCTCGCGGGGGGCGCCGCCTGGACCGTCCAGTGGACGTTCTCGACCCAGGGCGCGGGCACGCTCCGGTTCAGCGCCTCCGCCGCCGGGCTCGACGCGAACAACGGGGCGGTGGTCTTCGCGTCGGCCACCGTGACCGGGATCGTGCAGGTCCCGGCCACCCTGCGCGCCGCGCTGGCCCTGTCGGCCACCGCGGTGAACCCCGGCGGCACCGTGACCGCGTGGCTGACCGTGACAAACACCGGGCAGGCCGGAGCCACCGGGCTGGTCCCGCCGGTCCTGTCCGTCGCCGGGTTCGGCAGCGCCACGGTCACCGCCTGGCCGGCGCCGGGCCCGTACGCGCTCCCCGGCGGCGGGTCCGTCACCTGGGCGTACACCGTCTCCACGTCGCTGGCCGGGCTGCTCCAGGTCGGCGCCAACGTCACGGGGGTGGACGGCAACTCCGGACTTGGTACGGCGGCGCCCGCCGTCACGGCCGCGCTCCAGGTCGGCGCGCCGCAGTTCGCGATCATCGCGTTCACCGCCTCGCCCGCCCAGGCCGGGCTCGACCAGGTGATCACGGTCGTGCTCACGGTCAGCAACACCGGGCGGTACACGCTCGATGGGCTGGCCGCGAACCTCGGCGGGGTCACCGGCGACGGCCAGGTCCTCGCGCTCACCGGCCCGCTTCCCCCGGTCGCGCCGCCGCTCGTGCCCGGCGACGCCGTCACGTTCACGTGGACCTGGCGGACGCTGCGCGGCGGCACGGTCACCTTCCACGCGGTGGCCGGGGCCGTCAACGCCGCCCCGCTGCCCGCGGTGGACTCCAACCCGGTGCGGATCGTGGAGGCGGGCGTGACGCCAGGCGACGGCGTGGTCTATCCCACGCCCTTCGACCCCGCCCGGGCGCTGGGTGGCACGCTCAAGTTCCGGAAGATGCCGCCCTTCACCGTGGTCACCATCTACACCAACGCCGGCGACCCCGTGCGGCGGCTGACCGCCGACTTCAACGGGCTGGCGGTGTGGGATGGCCGGAACGAGTCCGGCGCCCGCGTCTTCCCGGGCGTCTACTTCTACGTGATGCGGTCGCCCAAGGGCGAGGTGCGCCGCGGCAAGTTCGAGGTGGCCAATTAGGGCGTGGCTGCTCCCCGCCCTCGGGCTGCCCGATGGCTGGGGTCTCGATGTCCTGCGTCGCCTGAGGAGCGGTGACAGCCAGACTCCGGTGGTCATCATTTCAGCTCGCGACGACGTCGCGAGCCGCATCGCCGGCCTCGACGCCGGTGCCGACGACTATCTCGTCAAGCCCTTTGATTTCGACGAACTCAACGCCCGCATCCGCGCCGTGATCCGGCGGCGTCAGGGGCGATCGAGCTCGCTCATTGCCGCGGGGGCAGTAACGCTCGATCTCGCGCGCTACGAGGTAGCGTACAAAGGCGCGACCTCGGTTCTTCCGGCGAAAGAATTCGCGTTGATGCGAGCCCTCGCCGAGCGTCCCGGAACGATCCTGTCGCGAGGGCAACTCGAAGACCGGCTGTATGATTGGGGGAACGAGGTGGAGAGCAACGCCGTCGACGTGCTCATCCACTATGTCCGGCGCAAATTCGACAAGGATATCATTCGCAATTTCCGCGGCATCGGCTGGAATATCCCAGCCGGTGTCCCAGGATAGTGCAGGGACCGCGAATACCGCCCCTCCCCCCCGCCC
>CAYNUZ010000374.1:0-2415 GCA_964400385.1 uncultured bacterium
GGGGGAGCCCCCGATCCGCACGCCGCGCCAGACCATCCACGCGCGCGGCGAGCGGCAGGCGCGGTATATCCGCGAGATCCGGGAGCGCGACGTGGTCTTCGGGATCGGCCCGGCGGGGACGGGGAAGACCTACCTGGCGGTCGGGTGCGCCATCGCGGCGTTCTCGGCGCAGCGGGTGGAGCGGATCATCCTGGTGCGGCCGGTGGTCGAGGCGGGCGAGCGGCTGGGCTTCCTGCCGGGCGACATCCAGGAGAAGGTGAACCCGTACATGCGGCCGCTGTACGACGCCCTGCAGGACATGGTGGACCGGCCGACGCTCCAGCGCCTCATGCTCCAGGAGATCATCGAGATCGCGCCGCTGGCCTTCATGCGCGGCCGCACCCTCAACAAGGCCTTCATCATCCTCGACGAGGCGCAGAACACCACCGTGGAGCAGATGAAGATGTTCCTCACCCGGCTGGGCGGGGAGTCGAAGATCGTCGTGACGGGGGACGTCACGCAGAACGACCTGCCGCGGGACGTGCCGTCCGGGCTGGTCCACGCCGCCCGGCTCCTGGGCGACGTCGAGGGGATCTCGTTCGTGCGCTTCCTGCCCGAGGATGTCGTGCGCCACGAGATGGTGCAGCGCATCCTCGCCTCCTATGAGGAGGAGGACAAGCGCATGCGGCGGCCCGGCTCCGGGGAGACCTGACCGTTTCCCGTCGTTCCGGACGCCGCGAGGCGCGACCCGTCGCCCCCTCCGTCACCGGTTTTCCCGACCCCTCGACCCGCCGCCTGGTGCTCCGGGCGGCGCGCCATGCCCAGGCCCGGCTCCGGTGCACCCGGCTGGGATTCGAGATCAGCGCGATCAGCCCCGCGGAGTCGGCCCGGCTGAACCGCCGGTTCCGCGGCAAGCGGACGGCCGGGGACGTGCTTACGTTCGGCGACCCCCCCGCGGCGCCCGGCGGGACGGTGGGCGAGGTGTTCCTGTGCCTCCCGCTCATCCGCCGCGAGGCCGCGCGCCGCCGGATGCCGTACCGCCGGTGGCTGGCCGAGCTGGCGGTCCACGGCGTCCTGCACGCGTGCGGCTACCACCATGACGCGCCCGCCGCGGCGGCCGAGATGTTCGCCGCCCAGCGGGCCCTGGTGCGGGGGCTGGCATGAAGGGCCTGTTCACCGGCCTCTTCTCGATCCCCATCCTGATCGCCGTGAACGGGCTGTTCGTCATGGCCGAGTTCTCCCTGGTGGCCATCCGCCGGACCCGGATCCGCGAGCTGGTGCAGGAGGGCGCACGCGGGGCGCGCGCGCTGGACCGCGCGACCACCGCGCTGGACCGGTCGCTGGCCGCAACCCAGCTGGGCGTCACCCTCTCCTCGCTGGGGCTGGGGTGGCTGGGCGAGCCGGCCCTGGCCCGCGCGCTCGTGCCCGCGGTGGAAGCCGCGGGGTCGGGGCACGCCTCCGTCGTCGCGCACTCCATCGCCTTTGGGCTCGCCTTCCTGATGATCGCCTTCGTGCATATCGTGCTGGGGGAGCTGGCTCCCCGCAGCCTCGCGCTGCGGGCCCCCGTGCGCGTGGGGCTCTTCCTCGTGCCCGCGCTGGAGGTTTTCGAGCGGGTCGCGCGGCCGTTCACCTGGCTCCTCAGCCGGGCCGGCGCGGGCGTGATCCGCCTCATCGGGTTCAAGGGGCCCCGGCAGCACAGCGGCGAGCCGCACTCGGTGGCCGAGCTGACGCTGCTGGTCGAGGCGTCCGAGCGCGCCGGCGTCCTGGAGCGGCGGGAGCGGGAGATGGTGCAGGGCGTGCTGGCCTTCGGCGAGATGACGGTGAGCCAGATCATGACGGCGAAGGACCAGATCACCGGGATCCGGATCGGCGACGCCCCGGAGCAGATCATCCAGGCCGCCCTGGAGAGCGGGTACTCGCGGCTGCCGGCGTGGGAGACGGGTCCGGACGACATCGTGGGCGTCCTGAACGTCAAGGACATGCTGAGCTTCCTCTCGGAGGCCGAACGCGGCCTGATGGTGGTGCAGGACCTCGTCCGCCAGCCCGCGTACGCCCGCACGACGACCCGGCTGCTCGACCTCCTGCAGGAGTTCCAGCGGGGCGACCACCACCTCGCGCTCGTCCTGGACGATTTCGGGGAGCTGGCCGGCCTGGTCACGCTGGAGGACCTGCTCGAGGAGATCGTGGGGGAGATCCGGGACGAGTACGACGTGACGGACGACCGGCTCAAGCTGGACCGGGAGGGCAACTTCCACGCCACCGGGGACATGCCGTGCCGGGACGCGCTGGCGGGCCTCGGCGTCACGCCGCCGGTCTGGGCGGGGGGCACGCTGGCCGATTTCCTCATCCACGTGAACGGGGGCCCCGTGGCCCCCGACGCCACGGTGGCCTTCCAGGACCTGGCCTTCACGGTGGTGGAGGCGGGCCGGGACGGCC
>CAYNUZ010000375.1:0-2406 GCA_964400385.1 uncultured bacterium
TGGCGGGCGCGGCGCTCCTGGGCCTGGCCGCCGCGGCCGCGGCCGGCGCCGGGGTCACCCTCGTGGACGACGTCCAAAGCACGGTCGTGCTCCCGGGGGTCCCGGCGCGGATCGTCTCCCTCTCGCCCGGCGCCACCGAGATCCTGTTCGCCCTGGGGGTGGGCCGGCGGCTCGTGGGGACGTGCGCGTACTGCGACTTCCCGGCGGCCGCGAAGCGGTGCGCCCGGGTGGGCGATTTCGCGAATCCCGGGCTGGAGGCGATCGTGGCGGCGCGGCCGGACCTCGTCGTCTCCAACGGCGGCCCGCAGCGCGCGGTGGTGGAGCGGCTGCGCGCGTCCGGGGTGCCGGTCCTCGTCCTGCTGCCCCGCTCGATCGCGGGCGTGTACGACAACATCGCCCTCCTCGGGGACGCGGTCGGGCGCCGCGACCGGGCCCGGAAGCTGGTCGGCGACCTCAAGGACCGGGTGTGGAACCTCACCCGCGGGCGTCCCCGGCTCCCGGAAGCGGAGCGGCCGCGCGTCTACTTTGAGATCTGGGCGGACCCGTTCACCGCGATCGGGGAGGACTCGATCCCGGGCGAGCTGATCCGGGAGGCGGGCGGGACCAACATCGCGCACGGCGCGCGGGGCGACTACCCGACGCTCTCGGCGGAGCAGATCATCGCCGCGGATCCCGACGTGATCATCCTCTCCCACTGCGACGACCCCGCCGGGCCGCTCGCGGCCGTCGCGCGGCGGCCGGGCTGGGCGGGCCTCAGGGCGGTCCGGAACCGGCGGGTGTACGGCGACCTCAACATGGACCTGCTCCTGCGGCCGGGGCCCCGCCTGGTGGACGGGCTGGCCCGGCTCCAGGCGCGGCTCACCTCCCGGTGAACCGGCGTCCCGCGCGGGTCCTGGCCGGCCTGGCGGGGCTGGTGGTCGTGGCGGCCGGGCTGTCGCTCTCGCTGGGCGCCGTCCGGATTCCCGCCTCCGCGGTGGCGGCCTGGCTGGGGGGGCGGGGGGCGGAGGTGCCCGCGGTGACCCTCACAATCCTGCGCGAGGTCCGGCTGCCGCGGACCCTGATGGGGCTCGCGGTGGGGGCCCTGCTCGGGACATCCGGGGCGCTCCTCCAGGGATTCCTGCGCAACCCGCTGGCCGAGCCGTACCTCCTCGGGGTTTCCTCGGGGGCGGCGGTGGCGGTGACCGCGATGGTCCTGGCGGGGGCCCCGCTGTTCGTGGCCGGAATCTATGTGCTGCCGGCGGCGGCCTTCGGGGGCGCGCTGGCGGCCCTGGTCGCGGTCTACCTGCTCGCGCGCGGCCCGGGCCGGCTGGGCGTGACGGCCATGATCCTGGCCGGCGTGGTGGTGAGCGCCTTCCTCGGCGCGGTCGTCATGCTGCTGGCATCGCTGGACCCCTCGCGGTACGTCGAGGTGATGGGCTGGCTGATGGGCCACCTCCAGCCGGTGACCCGGGGGGCGGAGCGCTGGGCCCTGGCGTGGGCGGCCGCCGGGCTGGCCGCGGGCCTGGCGGAGGTGCGCGACCTCAACGCGCTGCTGCTGGGCGAGGCGGAAGCCGCGTCCCTGGGCGTGCGGGTCGAGGCCGCCAAGCTCAGGCTCTTCGTGGTGTCCTCGCTCCTGACCGGCGTGGCGGTGGCCTCCTCCGGGCTCATCGGGTTCGTCGGGCTGCTGGCGCCCCACCTCGGGCGGCTCCTGCTTGGCCCGGACCACCGGTCGCTTGTCCCGGCGGCGGCCCTGGGCGGGGCCGCGCTCCTCGTGCTCTCCGACCTCATCGCCCGGCTGGTGGTCGCACCCGGCGAGCTTCCCGCGGGGGTCGTGACCGCGCTGCTCGGCGGCCCCTTCTTCCTCTGGCTGCTCGCGCGCCACACGCGCCGGGCCGCGGCCCGCGTGTGATCGCACTGCGCGGCGTCCACGCCGGGTACGGGCGGCTCCCCGTCCTCCGCGGGATCTCCATGGAGGCGGTCCCCGGCCGGGTCACCGGGGTGCTGGGGCCCAACGGGACCGGCAAGAGCACGCTCCTGCGGTGCCTAGCCCGGCTGCTTCCGCCGTCCCGGGGGAGCGCGCACGTCCGGGATGCCGCCGGCCGCGAGCACGACCTCTATGCGGGATTGGGCGAGCGGGAGGCCGCGCGGCTGGTGGCGCTGGTGCCGCAGGAGGCGTCCTCCGCCCTGCCCCTCACGGTGCCCCACGTGGTCCCCGACGCGGAAAAGCCCGGCGTGGGTAGTCGAGGAGACGGCCGGAAAGGTCTGGGCGGCGATTACCGGGTTGGAGTACTTTCCTAACGGTCAGGCCCGGTCGCTGGTGTCCGGCCGAACCCGGTTGCTGGGGCTCATCGTCTCAGACATCACAAATCCCTTTTTCCCCGAGGTGATTAAGGGATTTGAGGATGTGGCGGCCGAGGGACCGGCTCA
>CAYNUZ010000376.1:0-2405 GCA_964400385.1 uncultured bacterium
CGGTCACGCGCGGGGCGTCGGCGCGCGGGTACAGGGCCAGGTCCAGCCGGATCCGGCCCGCGGCGGCGGCGGACCGCCAGCGCACGTCCACCTTCCCGAAGTAGGTGGCCAGCCCGGTGAGCGCGGTCTCCCGCCCGTCCTCCAGCCAGGCCCGCGGCATCGCCCGCCCCAGGCACAGGCCGTCGTGGTTCCACGCCACGAGCGCATACCGCATCCACATCACGGCGTTCGCCTCGTCCGACGTCTTGATGGAGGTCGCGTTGGAGAACCCCAGCTCGGGGGCGGGATGCTCGATCAGCCCGTTGATCTCCTCCCGGTAGCACGAGGCGAAGGCGTTGAAGAGCATCCACAGGTACAGCTCCGGCTCGTCCCGGTCCAGGTACGGAAGGAGCCCCGCGAGCAGGTTGGGTTGCATCGAAAACCCGCCCCGGGTCCGGAGAGTGCGCTCCGGGTCCGGCTGCGGGTACCCGAACGGCGGCGTGTGGTAGAGGTTGTCCTGGTAGTCGTCGAGGATCCACCCCGCCTCCCGCGACCCGGCCGGGTAGAGCCCCGAGAGCAGGAGGTAGACCGCGCCCTCCAGCACCTCGCGGATCCACCCGAAGTCGCGGCCGCGCACGTAGGCCCGGCTCGGGTAGTGCGGCACCCACCGCCCGTCCTTGAGGCGCACGAGCGGGGCGGCCCGGCGCATCGTCTCGAACCCCGTCCGCAGGTCCGCGGCGTACGCGTCGGCCTCCCGGCGCAGCCGGCCCGCCTCCGGGTGGCCGATGGCCGCCAGGGCCCGGGCCGCATGGTCCGCGCCGCGCCACGTCAGCGCATTGGTCGAGAGCCAGTAGTGGAAGTCGGTGACATCCTCGAGGCTCCCCGCGGGCAGGAAGCCCGCTTCCCACCCGCGCGAGTGCGGCAGCGGGCCACGGGTGCCGCGGCGCTGCCGGAAAATCCAGTCGGCCCCGGCCACCATGGAGTCCGCCACCCCCCGCAGCCATGCCGCATCCCGCGTGAGGAACCAGTGCTCGGCGAGCGCCCAGAGCACCCACCCGTGGTGCTGGTTGTACGCCCCCTGCTCGAATCCCCCGGCGCCGAAGTACATCCCGCGGCAGTCGGTGAAGTTGCCCGGCTGGGGCACCGTGCCCTGGTACTCCACCCAGGTCGCGAGCCGCCGGCGGGCCTCGGCATGCAGCCCGCGCTGGTCCAGCTCCTGGACGATCATGCACGACTCGTTGGAAAAGTTGCCGTACGTCGAGCTGCCCACGGAGGTGTTCACGAGGTCCGGCCGGCCCGGCATGCCCATATCCGCGATCACGACGTGCGCCAGGTGCGCGGCGTGGACGGCGTTCAGGGCGGGCTCGGGCGTCTCGAGCCGGGCGCCGCGCGCGACTTCCCCGCGCCAGAACCGCGCGACCCGGCGGCGGGACCGGTCGAAGTCCAGGCGGACGATGGCCCGCGCCTCGGCCGGGGTCGCGGGCTCAACATAGGGGACCCGCAATTCCGGGGTGCAGGAAGCCCCCGGCGCGAGCGGCGCGCCGAGCCGGACCTCCCCGGCCCGGGCTTCGGTCGCCATCGCCGTCCGGAGCAGCGCCCGCAGGACCCGGCGGCCCCCGAACCGCCCCCGGATCTCCCCGCCCCGGACCGCCAGGGGCTCGCGCCCCGACCGGGGCACCCGCCGGTCGTCGAGCGCCCCGCCGCGGTCGAAGGCGTTGTACGACCGGCTGGAGTCTGGCGAGTACCCGACCGCCAGCTCCGCCCGGGCCGGCGCCTCCCCCTCGTTCGAGAACCGGAACCGGACCAGCGCGATGACCGGGTCATCCGGCTTCCCCTCCGCGGCCGCGCCGGACAGGGGCACCGCCAGCGTCTCCTGGGTGATCCGCACGGTCCCACGGCGGAACGCCAGCGTCTGGACCGGGACCGGCGCGGGGTCGGCGAAGCGCGCGAGCGGGATCGCCTCCCCCAGTCCGAAGAAGAACCGGCCGTCCCCGGTGTTGCGGAACCGTGCGGTGTCCCGGCCCGGCAGCCGCGCCACGTTCTCCCGGTGCAGAACGAGGTCGCCGTCCGGCTCCAGCCAGAACTTCTGCCGGGCGTGCTTCCAGCCCAGGCTCGCGTTGACCGCGTGCGGACGGGGCTGCCCGTGGAAGGCGGCGGCGAACGAGTGCTCGGGCGGGCGGCGCATCCGGTCCGCCACCGTCCGCTCGCCGGCGGTCCGGCGGCGGTACGCGGCGAAGGTCACGGGATCCCCCGCCGCCGCGATGAAGATCCCCTCCGCCGCATGCCAGACGGGGCCGGCCGCCGCCAGGTCCGTCAGCGAGATCGTGAACGCGTCGTGCGGGAGGGCGAAGGTGACGAGCCCGTCGTCGCCGCTGTACGCGTGCGCGGGGCGCAGGTGCCGCGCCGCCACGGCGAACCGCCGCCCG
>CAYNUZ010000377.1:0-2401 GCA_964400385.1 uncultured bacterium
TTTTTTTATGTAAAACGGGCACCCCGGGATTCAACCTTTTTCCCCCACACCACGCTTTCCCGTTCCCCTTCCCGGTCCGGCCAGCGGGGCCCACGCCCGGGTCAGCTGGACCGCGCGCTCGGCGCCGCCCGGGCGGCGCCGGCCGGCCGGCGTCAGCCCCATGAAACAGAGCGCGGGCGGGACGCCTTGCAACGCCCCGCCCGCATCAACCGCTAGTTCCCGACTCGAACGATGCCGCCGGTTACCCCAGGACGGCCGTCTTCATGTCCTTGCTGACGCGGAACTTCACCACCTTCTTCGCCGCCACGTGCACGGTTTCGCCGGTCTTCGGGTTCCGGGCGGTGCGCGCCTTGCGGTCGCGGATGGACCAGATGCCCAGCCCCGCGACATTGACCTTCTGCTCCTTGCGCAGACCCCCGCACAGGGTCTCGATGAAGGTGTCAATCGTGCGCTCGACGTCCTTGCGCTTCATGTCCAGCTTGGTCGCGATCGCGTTCAGCAGTTCGGATTTCTTCAAGGTTCAGCTCCTCCTCGCAGTCAGGTTGTAGTCGTGAAGGGATCGAGTCATGCCCGTATCAGGTTCAGAAATTGACGGTGAGCGACACACGGTGCGTCGCCCCAAGAAAGCCGAGGGTGGCGAAGGCGTAGTCGATCTGGACGATCTGGTAGCGGAAGCCGGCCCCCATCGAGAGCCCTTCGAGGCCGCCGCTGCCGTAGAGGTTCGGATCGGCGCCGAACTTCTTCGTGGCCGAATTGCCGGTGAGGCGGTAGCCGCTGCGGAAGCTGATCAGGTTCTTGTACCAGTACTCGGCCCCGACGGAGATCTTCGGGTAGTTGTCCACGGGGATCAGCAGGTCGCTGGCCGTGACCAGGTTCCCGTTGAGCCACTTGTAGGAGGCGCCCAGGCGGAAGGTGAACGGCGGGAGCTTCCCGTCCACCGTGGGCCCGAGATTCTGCGCCACGGCCGCCGCGGTCATGTTCGGCAGCGTCGCGGGGGTCCAGAGGGCGCCCATGTCCACGATGGCGCCGGCCTGCGACTTCTTGTCGATCTTCTGCATGAGGACCCGGACGTTGATGCCGCCCTGCACGTTGGGGATCGGGATCCAGCGGAGCCCCGAGAGGTCCACGGCCCCGGTTCCGGTCACCACCACGTTGCTGACGCTGAAGGTGCCCGCGGAGGAGAACCCGACCGTCTCCGGCCCGCTGACCGCGCCGAGTCCCGGCGTGCCCAGGTCGTTGAAGGTGGTCTTGTCGATGGATCCGCTGTTCAGGAAGTCGATGCCGCCGCCGACGAAGATGAATCCGCCCAGGGGCATCGCGTAGGCGAGCGATTCGTACCGGATCCCCTGGAACCACTCCGCGTGCATGAAGGTGAACTCGCGGCGCTGCATCCGCGCGATCCCGGCCGGGTTCCACCCGATGGACTGGACGTCGTCGCCGGCCGCGGTATAGGACTCCCCCATGCCGATCGCGCGCGCGCCGGAGGGCAGCTTGAGGAAGGCGGAGGAGGTCGAGCCCGGCCCCCCGGCGCGCACGGCCAGGGGCAGCAATAGAACGAGGACGGAAGTGGTGATCACCAACAGGAAGGGGCGAAACATGCGCCTCACGTAACAGTTTCCTTGTGGCTACTATAACAAGCGGACCCCGGAAGTCAAGCTTTTCCCTGATATTACTTGGCTTTTCGAGTGTCAGACCCGTCAAAACGCCATATTTTCCGGCTTCCGGGCCCGCGTTCGGAAATAAACCATTGATATATAACGATTTCCTGCGACTGGGCTGACGTCAGGTCACCGCCCAATTCCATACCGATCCAGTTTCCCCGCCGCCCAGCGCCGTTCCGCCTCATCCCCGCTGGTCCGCAGCACGATCCGCCAGATCACCGCGGCCCGGTCAGTCCGGTGTTCCTTCTCATAGGCGTTCGCCAGGATCCGCCGCAGGATGATCGGCGCGTCGGGCGCGAAGGCCAGGCGCTCGAGGACGGCGACCTCGCCCCGGAGATCGTGCATCCGCCGGTAGGTGAAGGCCGCCAGGAAATACGCCAGGCGGCGGTCGCCGGGGTTCGCGGCCAGCCCGCGCTCCAGCAGCGACGCAGCCTCCTGCGGGCGGTCGCACTGCCACATCAGCATCGAACCGGCGAATGCATACACCTGGGTGAACCGCGGATCGAGATCGGCGACCCGGCCCGCCATCCGGCCCAGGCGGGCGCCGTGGTCCAGGACGAAGGAGGCGTCGCCGCAGTAGAGCAGCAGGTCGATCCAGTCCGCGTCCGCGCGTGCCTTGCGGCAGGCGAGCCAGGCCGCCGCCCGGTCACCCGGCCGCAGGTCCGCCGGCGCGGGCGGGAGCCGGTGGGCGGCGAAGCCCGTGTCCACCCGGAGCCCCAGCGCCACCGACGCGGCCAACA
>CAYNUZ010000378.1:0-2395 GCA_964400385.1 uncultured bacterium
CGTTGAACCCCGCCGCGTCCCCGCGGGCCCACGCCCCGCGCAGGGCGGCCAGCGCGGCCACGCCGGGATGCACCTCCGCCAGCCGCATGGACTCGAGCAGCCCGCCGCCGACCGTGCGCCAGTCGTCCGGCCCGTCCCCCTCCAGCGGAGCCAGCGGCCGGTACTCGGCCAGCTGGTCGAGGGACTGGTACCGGTTGAAGAACGGCATGAGCCGGGCCAGCGCCTGGTGGTCGAAGCTGCCGCCGTGCTGGTGCGCCATCACCGCGGCCACGCCGGGCGCCATCACCGCCCGGAACTCCTCGACCTCCGCGGTGAAGTCGTCGGTCCCCTCCGGCGCGATCGTGTTCTTCAGCCGCTGGTAAAGGAGCAGCCGCTGGTTGAGCGCCAGCACGGCCGACTGGAAGCGCGACCGCGAGGCCGAGGGCACCGCGTCCGCCTGCTCGGCCTGCTTCGCGAACTCCGCCAGCTTCGGCCCCAGCTCCGCGAACGAGAACCGGCGGCGGTTGCCCGCCTGCGGGCCCAGCATCCCGGTGATGTCCGGCTCGTCAATCGCGAACACCTGGTAGGCGTCGGCCTCCGCGGGCCGGGCCGCCACGTCCAGCAGCCAGGCCAGCGCGCCGATCCGCCGGCCGTTGAGCACGAACGACTGCTTCCCGTTGATCATCAGCAGCGAGGTGCGGGCGACCGTGTCGAGCGGCTTGACCCGCCCGTTGTTGAGCACCGCCAGCCGGCCGGCCTCGTCCAGCGCCATACCGCCGGGCGACGGCGGCGGCACGAATGCGGCGGCCAGCGCCAGGGCGCAGAGGGCGGGCACCAGCCACGGGGTCGCGCGCCGGAGGTTCACGCCGCCCCCGCGCGGAGCAGGATGAGGAAGTGCACCGCCAGCCCCAGCGCCACGAGCGCGCACGCCGCGTACGGCAGCCGCCAGCCGGGATTGCGGACCACCTGGAAGACCGAGAGCCGGTCGTTCATCCCGAAGCTGGCCTGGTAGAAGGTGAGCCCGCGGTGCCGCAACGGGTGGTTCATGTAGATCAGCACTTCCCGGTCCTCATGCCGGCCGGGATCCACCAGCCGGACCAGGCTCGCGAAGTTCTTCGGGATGTCCGTGCCCGCGTAGACGTCGTGCCGGAACTCCTTGAGCGTGAGGGTGAACGGCAGGTAGTGCCGGGTGGCCCGCAGCGCGATCGTCCAGGTCTTCCCCCCGCGGGAAAACCGCTGCGGATCGAGGTCGGTGGACACCAGCCAAGTGCCGAGACTCGCCGCCCCGTCGCGCACCTCGACCCACGCGGCCGGCGCGTTGGCCGCGTCATCGGCAGTGACCACCGGCAGCTCGATGGCGTGGGTGGTCAGCCCCAGCCCTGCGGTCGCCGCTACCGGCAGGTCGTGGCGCCTGGGCCGGACCACCATCTGCGCGTTGGGCAGCCACGCCTTCACGTCCAGGGCGAACGGCATCCGCGGATCGCGAACTGGTCCGCCGCGCGCCAGGAGCCGGTCGGCCACCGCCACGACGTGGTCGGTGACCGGGTCGGTCACGTCCACCAGCGCCAGCTCGAACCGCCGCTGCCCCTCGGCCCAGTTGCGCGTGTCCCCCACCTGGATCGGGAGCTGCGATTCCACCGCCGAAGTAGCGGTCACATATTCCCCGAAGACGAGGAGGAGAATGCCGAAGTGGGTCAGCCACAGCCCGGCCATGCGCCACCGGAACTCGACCCGGCGGAAGAGCGCCACCGTCAGGTTGATCGAGAGGAGCAGCCCGACGAGTCCGCCGCCCGGAAACACCGGGACCCGCCGGTCCCCGATCGTCGCCCAGACCACCCAGGTGCGGATGTACGCGTCCACGGCCCCGAATGTGCCGAGGTGGACCTGCGCGAGCGTGCAGTAGAAGACGAGCAGCATGAGGGCCGCCATGCACCCGATCGCCAGCCGGATGGATCCGGCCGCGGCGAGAACGGCCTCCCGGTCAAGGCGCATGGACGCTCCCGAGGAAGGCGAGGAACGCGGGCTTCGCGGCCGCCACGACCGGCCCGTCGCCCATGAGCTTGAAGAACCAGGTCTTGCCGCCGAAGGCGAGCACGCCGCCAAGCAGCCGGGCCGGCTTCCCCTTGGCGGTGCCGGTGAAGTCCACCACGAGGATCCTCCCCGCCGGGCTCGCCACCCGGGTCGCGGCCTTCGCCAGCGCGTCCGCGTCGAACGGCTCGAGCCCCACCTGCCCGCGCCACCGGTTCACGTTCGGCAGGTCGCCGCCCGCGGGCCCCGGGAACGCGGTCACGGACATGTCGGCCGGCGCCCCGCCGCCCGAGGGGACCTGGTAGCTGGCCAGCCGCATCCCGCCCGCGCCCTGCGACACCCATCCGGCCGGGGCCTTCCAGGCCAGCTCGGCCGCGCCCGCGGGCTC
>CAYNUZ010000379.1:0-2383 GCA_964400385.1 uncultured bacterium
CGCCCGGAACCGGTCGGGGCCGCCCAGCCGCGGCGCCAGGTCGCCGCCCGCGGCGCGGCTTCCCACCGATCCCGCGACCCGGTACCCGTACCCGGGATGGCGCTTGAGCGTGGCCGCGACGCCGCGCGCCTCCGGGCCGTCGCCCACCAGGATGATCCGGAGGACGCCCACGCCGCGCCGCCGCAGCGCCACCTGGACCCGGTGCCAGACGCCCCGCACCGCGCGCAGGAGCGCGACGTTGAGGACCGCCATGATGCCCAGGACCAGGCGGGAGTAGGAGAAGCCGCGGTACAGGAACCCGGCGGCGAAGATGACGAGGGTGGACGCCACGGCGGCCTTCAGCAGGCCCCCGGTCCCGGTGTGCCCAACCACGAACGACCGGCGCTGGTACGCGCCGGCGTAGTTGAGCGCGACGAGCCAGACGAGCAGGCTGAACGGGAGCGCACTGACGTAGGCGCCGACCGGGGGCGCGGGCGGCGTGAACGGCATCAGCCCCGACCCGAACCGGACCCACCACGCCGCGTAGAAGGAGCCCGCCACCAGCCCGCCGTCCCCGAGCAGGAGCACGGCGAGAAACAGGCGGTGGACCTGCCAGCTACGCACCGGACCGCTCCCGTCCCGCCGCGGATCCGGCCCGGGCGTGCACGGCCTCCTGTACCACCGCCTGGAACCGCTCGCGGAACCGGGCCTGCGAAAACCCCTCCGCGTGCGCCCGCATCGCGGCCCGGTCGAATGAGCCGGGTGCGAACCCGTTGACGGCGCGGACCAGGCTGTCCACCGTCTGCTCCGGGAAAAACTGGCCGTTCAGCCCCTCGCGCACGGTCTCCAGCGCCCCGCCGGCCGCATAGGCCAGCACCGGGGTGCCGCAGGCCGTCGCCTCGACGGGGGTGATCCCGAAATCCTCCTCCCCGGGGAACAGGAACAGGTCCGCCGCCCGGTAGTGGTCGCGGATCGCCTCGTCCGTCTGCCAGCCGAGGAACCAGACGGTCGGCCCGGCCATCGCCTCGAGCCGCCGGCGCTCCGGCCCCTCCCCGACCACCACGAGCGGCCGCTTGAGCCGGTTGAACGCCTCCACGGCCAGGTCCACCCTCTTATATGGAACAAGCGCGGAGACGATGAGGGCGTACCCTTCCCGCGCACCCCCCGGCGTGTACAACCCCGTATCCACCGGGGGATGGACGACCCGGGCCTCCCGCCGGTAGTGGGCGGCGATCCGGCGCGCCACGCACGCGGAGTTGGCCACGAAGACCCCCACCCGCTGGGCCGCGGCCACGTCCCAGGTGCGCAGCCGGGTCATCGCCGCCGCGATCAGGCCGCGCATCACGCGGCTGTACCGGTCGGGCGGGAAATACACGTGGAAGTGCTCCCAGGCGTACCGCATCGGGGTGTGGCAGTAGCAGACGTGGACCGCCCCCGCGGGCGCCATCGCCCCCAGCGCCACGCAGTGGCTGCTGCTCACCACCAGGTCCGATCCGGCCAGGTTGAAGTGCTCGATGGCCGCGGGAAAGAGCGGGAGGTACCAGCGGTAGTGGTCCTGCGCGTACGGCAGGGCCTGGATGAACGAGGTCCGGACCGGGTGGGCGGTGATGGCCGCCGCAATCCGCTCGGGCCGGTACAGCAGCGTGTGGATCGGGGCGCCGGGATAGAGCGCGCAGAGCTGCTCGAGGACTTTTTCGCCCCCCCGCATGCCGTTCAGCCAGTCGTGGACCAGGGCCACCCGCATCAGGACATTACAACATGAACGGTCAGGCCTTCCCCGCCGCGGGGCACCACCGCCGGACGGGGCATTCCGGGCAGAGCGGCTTGCGGGCATCGCAGGTCTTCCGGCCGTGGTGGATCAGCAGGTGGGACCATGCGATCCACGCGTCCGGCGGCACGACCGCGACGAGGTCCTGCTCGATCTTCACCGGATCCTCGTGGCGGGTGAGCCCCAGCCGCCGGCTGATCCGGCGCACGTGCGTGTCCACGACCACGCCGACGGCGATCCCGTAGGCGACCCCCAGCACCACGTTGGCGGTCTTCCGGCCGACGCCGGGCAGCCGCACGAGCGCCTCGAGCGTGCGCGGCACCCGGCCGCCGTGGTCCGCGACCAGCCCCCGGGCGCAGCCGATCAGGTTGCGCGCCTTGGCCCGGAAGAACCCGGTGGTGCGGATGATCGCCTCCACGTCCCGCGGCGCCGCCGCGGCGAGCGCGGCCGCGTCCGGGTACTTCCGGAACAGCGCCGGCGTCACCAGGTTCACCCGCGCGTCGGTGCACTGGGCCGAGAGGATCGTGGCCATGATGAGCTCGTAGGGATTGCGGTGCACGAGCGCGCAGACGGCGTCCGGGAACTCCCCCTGCAGGACCGCGAGGATCCTGCGGACCCGGGCCCGGCGCGCGGCGG
>CAYNUZ010000380.1:0-2356 GCA_964400385.1 uncultured bacterium
GTCACGGGGTTCGCCCGCGCGCTCGCGCACCTGGCGGGACACGCCGCCCCGCGCACGGCGATCGTGGTCTCCGAGGAATCCCGCATGTACCTGCCGGAGATGCGGTGGCTGGCGGACGCGCTGGTCGCGGCGGGCGTCCCGTGCCGCGCGGCGGGCCCGGCGGACCTGGTGGTGGACGACGCGGGCGTCCGGCTGGCCGGCCTCGACGGGCCGGTCGAGGTCGTCTACCGGTTCTTCGAGCTGTTCGACCTGCCCAATGTGCCGGGCGCGGAAGCGCTGCTGGAGGCCGCGAAGCTCAAGCGGGTCCGGCTGACCCCGCCGCCCAAGGCGCACCTCGAGGAGAAGCTCCTCTTCGCCCTGCTCCACCACCCCGCCCTCGACGGCGCCTGGGAGGAGGAGCTGGGCGCCGCGGACCTGCGGGCGCTGCGCGCGCTGGCGAGCCCGGCCTGGGTCCTGGACCCGCGGCCGCTGCCCCCGCACGCGGTCATTCCCGGGTTCGCGCCCGCGGGGCGCGCCGTGCAGTCCTGGGAGGCGCTGGCCACCCTCTCCCAGCGCGAGCGGGCGCTGGTCCTCAAGCCCTCCGGGTTCTCGGCCGAGGCCTGGGGCAGCCACGGGGTGCAGTTCGGGACGGACCTGTCCCAGGAGGAGTGGGCCGGCGCGGTCCGGGGGGCCCTCGCGGCGTTTCCCGGCGCCCCGCGGGTGCTCCAGCCGTGGCACCGGCCTGCCCTGGTCCGGCACCGGTACCTGGATCCCGGGAGCGGCGCGGTGCGGGAGCTGGAGGGGCGTGTCCGCCTGTGTCCCTACTATTTCGTGACGGGGCCGGACGAGGTGGCCCTGGGCGGGATCCTGGCCACGGTCTGCCCCCCCGACAAGAAGGCCATCCACGGGATGCCGGATGCTATCATGGCGCCCTGTTCCCCATGACGGCCGCCCGCGGAACTTCCCCCCGACGCCCGCCGTTGCATTCCCTGTGAACGACACGCCGCCCCGGGACTGGCGCTGGCTGCTCTCCCACGGGGTCAACCACGCCGGCGCGGCCGCCGCGGCCTACGGGGGCGACCCGGTCGCGCTGGCGGCCGCCGAGAAGCAGTTTCCGGTCCGGATCAACGCCTACTACCAGTCCCTGATCCGGGAGGCGGGGGACCCCCTCGCGCGGCAGGTCGTGCCCGACGCGCGGGAGCTCGCCGATACCGACGGCATGACCGACCCGCTGGGGGAGGACGAGGACATGCCCGTCCCCCACCTCGTGCACCGGTATCCCGACCGGGTCCTGTTCCTGGTGACCTACCAGTGCGCGGTGTACTGCCGGTTCTGCACCCGCAAGCGGACCGTGGGGCAGCTCCCCACGCCGACCGAGGCGGAAAACCTGCGCGCCGTCGAGTACATCCGGTCGCATCCGGAGGTCCGGGACGTGATCGTCTCGGGCGGCGACCCGTTCACCCTCTCCGACGAGCGGCTGGGGCGGATCCTGGGGTGGCTGCGCGCGATCCCGCATGTCGAGATCCTGCGCGTGGACACCCGGGTGCCGTGCGTCCTGCCCCAGCGCGTGACGGACGCGCTGTGCGCGGAGCTGGCGCGGCACCACCCCGTCTTCGTCAACACGCACTTCAACCATCCGCGCGAGGTGACCCCGGAGGCGAAGGCGGCGTGCGAGCGGCTGGTCAACCACGGCATCCCGGTGGGCAACCAGACCGTGCTCCTGCGGGGCATCAACGACGACCCCGCCGTCATGAAGGAGCTGATGCAGAAGCTGCTCGCCATCCGGGTCAAGCCCTACTACCTCTACCAGTGCGATCCCGTGACCGGGACGGAGCACTTCCGCACGGACGTGGCGCGGGGGCTCGAGATCATCGCCGCGCTGCGGGGACACACCTCCGGCATGGCGGTCCCCACGTACGTGATCGACGCGCCGGGCGGGGGCGGCAAGGTGCCGTTGCTGCCCAACGGCGTCGTGTCCATGAACCGCGACGAGGTGGTGGTCGAGAATTACGAGGGCAAGCGGTTTACGTACCACCAGGCCCCGGGAGTCCCCGCGCCGCTCAAATGACCCCCGAGGTTCCGCCCGGCGGCCCCTCGTTTTCCGGACTGCACCGGCGGCTGCGCGCCGCCACCGCCGCGCTCGGCGGCACGCTGGAGGCCCTGGGCGACGTCGAGGGCTACCCCTTCCTGCGGCTGGAATTCGGGCCGGCGGACGGCCTCCCCCTCCTCGTGGATGCGGGCCTCCACGGCGAGGAGCCGGCCTCCCCGCTCGGCCTCGCGGCGTGGCTCGAGGCGGATGCCCCGCGCCGCGCCGCCGGCCTGCGGGTCACCGTGCTGCCGTGCCTGAATCCCTGGGGCTTCGAGCGCGGCCTGCGCC
>CAYNUZ010000381.1:0-2349 GCA_964400385.1 uncultured bacterium
GGCGGCTCGGCCGGTTCGAGCGGTCCGGGGCGTGGACGGTGCGGGGCGGTCCAACCGTTCCCCGGCCCCGGGCCGACGGCAGGGGCCACGGGGAGCAGGAGGACCGCGGGGTGCCAGAGGCCCGCGAGCCCGAGCCCCTGCACCAGCAGGGAGAGGATGCCCCAGCCGCCGACCAGCCGGAGGCCGGGGCCGGCCGCCGCGCCGGTCGTGGCCATCAGCCGGAGAACCGGACCGCCCGCGCCCCACGCGGCGGCGAGGTACGGGACGAGGAGGAGCGCGCCACCCGCGTGCCCGGCCAGCGCGCGGGCGGCCGCCGTGACGGCGAACGGGTGGGGGGCGGGCCACGGGCGGAGGAGCCCGGCCAGGATGTCGTGCCAGACGACATGGAGCTTGGTGAGCTCCGCGGCGGCCATGGCAGCCCAGCAGGCGGCCAGCCCCGGCAGGAACCAGCGGGGAACCGGCCGGTGCGGGACGGGGACGGGAGCGGGCGGGCGGGCGCGCATGCCGCCTTTCAGGATACCGCCACCCGCTCCCGCGTGGCGGGGAGTCTTACGAAGCCAGGACCGCGTCCGCCTCGATCTCGACCTCCATCGCCGGGTCAATCAGCTTCGCCACCTGCACCATGCAGGTGGCCGGCCGCACGTCCGTGAAGAGCGCCCCGTGCGCCTTGCCCGCGGCCTCCCACTCGGCGATGTTCGTCATAAAGATCCGGGTGCGCACGACATCCTTGAGCGACCCGCCGGCCTTCTTGAGCGCCGCCTCGATGTTGCGCAGGGCCTGGGTGGTCTGCGGCCCGACCCCGCCCGGCACGATGCTGCCGTCGGCGGCCGTGCCCGTGGTCCCGGACACGAACACCAGGTTCCCGACCTTGACCGCCCGGGAGTACCCGATGATCGGCTCCCACTTCGACCCCGTCGAGATGTTTTCACGCGCCATGCGTTCCTCCTCCGTGGTCCGGCACTGCGCGGCCGGAGCCGGAGGACACTCTAGCATCCCCGGATCAGGGGAGGCGATGCCCGGCGGCGGTGAGGGCGCCACGCAGGGCCGCGGCGGCCTCGCCGTTCGCCCGCAGGGCGCTGTCCAACCCGGGTTCCGCGTCCACGTCGACGGCGGCCAGGTCCGCCTCCACCGCCCGGACCATCCGGGCGGCCTCGTCCCAGCGGCCGCGCCGGACGGCGTTCCGCCCGAGCGTGAGGTGGACCGCCGACTCGTTGATGTGCGCCGTCCCCCGCTTGTCCGGGTACAGCTCCAGGCACCGCGGCAGCAGGCGTTCCGCCAGGTCGAACCGTTCGGTGTCGATGGCCGCGAGCACGGCGTACGGCAGGTTGGAGGCGTCGGCCAGGCCGCGGTCGATGAACGGCATGAAGACCGCCAGGGCCTCGCGGTTCCGCGCCGCGTAGCGTAACGCCACCCCGTAGCGGGTCTCGATGCTGCCCACCCCCGGGAGGATGCGGCGCAGGGCCCCGAGCGTCGCGAGGGCCTCCGGCAGCCGGTTCGTATCGGTGTAGTACTTGGCGCGGAGCGTGGCGATCTCGGCCGACGGCAGGAAGAGGGTCCAGTCCGGGGCCGGGACGGCCGTCCGGCGCAGGAACGCGGCGCGGTAGAACCCGCCGTTCGCCGTGTCGATGGTCGGGCCGATCCCGAGCGGCCGGGTCCAGCGTTTCAGGAACGCCACGTACAGGGCGAGCTGGCGGTCGGACCATGGCGGACCGGCATCGAACCGGGAGGACCGGTAGTCGGCGGTGATGAAGTTGTAGACCAGGTGGGTCAGGCCGAGCTGCCGGACCTTCCGGGCCATGCCGTCCGGCGTCCACGCCTCGTTCGACAATTTCCAGAGCACGGGCATGGCGATGGTGTCGGTGGACATCACCCGCCGGTCCAGCCAGAGCCGGCGCTGCTCGCCGACCAGCAGGATCCGCGCGCCGGGCGGGGTTGCCGTGTTGATCCACCGGCGGGCGTCGTCCCAGGTCGTGTAGCGCAGCCGCAGCAGGGCGGCGGGGGACAGGCTCCCCCTGAGGACGCGGTCGCCCCACGGCAGGGCGAGGTTTCCGACCGCGACCAGGGTGATGAGGTGGGCGGCCAGGGTCGCGGCCCGCACCGCGGCCCGGGGCGGCACGGCGGCCGCAAGGACCGCGACCCACGGGACGAACGGAAACAGGTACCGGCCATTGCGCTCCGTCGGGAGCCAGAGCAGGATCGTGGCGACCGCGGCGACGACGAGGAGGCGGCGGCGCCGACCTCCCCCGGTGGCCACGGCGGCAGGGAGGAGGGCGAGCAGGATCGGGGAGCCGAGGTTGGGGTCGCCCACCGCCCGCGCGGCCCCGGCGACGAGCGCCCACGCCGACTCCG
>CAYNUZ010000382.1:0-2340 GCA_964400385.1 uncultured bacterium
TGCCCGGACCCGTTGCGCACCGGCGCGGCCGGCGGGGGGGCGGTGGCCGGGCGCCGGCTCATGCGTTGGCCCGCAGGAGCGCGGCCAGCGCGTCCAGGAGTTCCCGCTCCTCGACGATCGGCTTGCTGAGGTAGCCGTCAAAACCCGCCGCGAGGTAGCGTTCCCGGTCCCCGGACATCGCGTGCGCGGTCAGCGCCATCACCGGGACCCGGGGGAGGGCCGGATCGGCCCGCCAGCGGGCGAGGGTTTCCATCCCATCCATGCCCGGCAGGGCGATATCCAGAAGCGCCAGGTCAAAGGTCCGGCCCGCCACCGCCCGGAGCGCTTCGGGCCCCGAGGCGCATTCGTGCA
Source organism: uncultured bacterium (assembly GCA_964400385.1). Taxonomy (GTDB): domain Bacteria; phylum Oederibacteriota; class CAKKQC01; order CAKKQC01; family CAKKQC01; genus CAYNUZ01. The sequence continues at coordinate 352 of CAYNUZ010000382.1, forward strand.
CGTCGTAGTCCGGATCGAGCATCGCCCGCATCAGGAGGCGGTTGTCCGGGTTGTCCTCGACGAGCAGCAGGCGGGGGCGGAGCGGGGCGGCGTTCATGCGGCGGGTGTCCTCCTGGATGCGGCGGGCGAGGCCCGCCAGTTCATGTTCGGCCTGGGTCAGGATCATGGCGAGCGCGGGGGAGGGCGGCATGGCCGAATCGGCCTCGATCCGGCGGCAGAGCGCGGCCAGCCGTTCGGCCCCGAACTGGACGGCCGGGGACCGGAGGGACGCGGCCGCGCGGGCCACGCCATCGCAATCTCCCCGCCGGGCCGCCGCCTGCGCGTCCCGGAGCAGCCGGTCGGCGGTCGTCAGGAAGGTCGCCTGCAGGTCGCGCATCAGGACGGCGCCGCCGAGACGGTGCAACGCGGCCAGGGTCTGGGTGACCATGGTGCACGGTGGTGCAAGTTGCGGGCCGCCGGTTCGGGGTTTGCCGTACCTGCGGGGAGCGGCCCGCGAGCATGGGGGAGCGGCGGCTCGCAGGGATGTTGCCTCGCGGGATGTTGCCGCGTTGCCGGATGCCCCGTTGCCCGGTCCTGCAACGTCTGTTGCCGGCGCGCTCGACGCAACGGGCCGTCCTGCCGGCCGGGCCGGGCCCGGCATCGGGATTGCATCATGTCATCCCCAGATATGGAGCTCGCGGGGAGGGCGGAGATGCAGGTCGAGCTGATCCTTCCGACCGAGATGACGCTGGAGGACATCGCCGACCGGCTGGCGCGCGCCGCCTGGCGGGTCCTGGCGGGAGATCACCGGGAATGGGGGGGCTATCAGGGCACGTATGTCCCGGTGTGTGAGGCCATCGCGGACCACCTGGCGCGGTGCCGCATCAGCGAGCAGCCGATGGGTGGCGTCCGGGCGGTCCGCCTCGACGGCGATGCGCCGGAAAATGCCGGAGGGCTGGAAGCGGGCCTCACCCGGGCGATCGCCTGCCGGGTCGGGGAATTGTTCTCCGACCTGCGGGCCTTCCGGCTCGTCACCCACGACCTGCCGGGCGCGCTGCACGAAGCGCTGCGGCCGTACGCGTGGGTGGACGCGGATGCGCATGCCTGACGTGATTTCCGGCCGGTCCCGGGGGTGTGATGCCGGTCACGCCCGGGGGCGGGCCTGAAGGTGGTAACGTTGGAAATGAATACCCCAGCGCCCATGGACGCCCTCGGCCGGCTGCGCACCATCGGGGGCGACCGCCTCGTGGACGAGGTGGTCGCCGTGTTCCGCACCCAGGTCCCCGGTCGGATGCGGGAGGCTCTCGAGGCCGCCCGGCGCGGCGATGCTCCGGCGGTCGCGAAACTGGCGCATAGCCTCAAGTCGAGCTGCGGCCAGCTGGGCGCGGCCCCGCTCGCCCGGGCCCTGGAGGCCATCGAGACCGACGCGGAGCGCGGCGACCTCACGCTGGCGGCCCGGAGGTTCGACGCGCTCGCCCTCGACCTCGACGCGTTCCTGGACTCGCTGCCGCGGCCGGCCCCCGCGGCCGCCGGGACGGATCCCGGGCGGCGGCTGGTCGGGCTGGTCGAGGACAACGACGACACCCGGCTCATCGTCCGGACCATCCTGGAGCAGGCGTACCGGGTCGAGGAATGCGCCACCGGCCAGGAGGCGCTGGACCGGTTCCGCGGCCGGCGCCCCGACGCGGTCCTGCTCGATATCTCCCTGCCGGGAATCGACGGCCTCGAGGTCCTCGCGCGGATGCGCGCCGATCCGGAGCTGGCGCGGATCCCGGTCGTGGCGCTCACCGCGCACGCGATGGTCGGGGACCGGGAACGATTCCTCGCGCAGGGGTTCGACGGGTACGCGAGCAAGCCGATCCTCGACGAGCGCGACCTGCTCGAGACCGTGCGGATGGCGCTGGAGGGCGCGCGATGACCCGGCGGGAACGCGCGGTGCTGGCCGCACGCGTCGGCGCCGTGGCGGTCGCGTACGCCGTGGCCGGCCGGTTCGGGCTGGCGCTCGCGGTG
>CAYNUZ010000383.1:0-2320 GCA_964400385.1 uncultured bacterium
AGCGCGCGCGGGGGCGCGGCGCGGGGTCCGGCGGCGCCGCTGCTCCCCGTGCTCGTCGGGGGTGATGGCCACGGTGTCGGGCTCCGCGGCGGGCTGGGTGGCCTGGACCTGGGAGGGCCGGAGCGCGGCGGTGCGCTCGAGCTGCTGCTGGAACGACTGCTGCGCGAGCTGGGCGTGCGACACCTGCTGCTGGGCCGGGCGCTCCGCCGCCGGGGTCTGCATCACCGCGTTCTGGATTTCCACGGGCCGCATGGCCGCGCCTACTTGTACGGGCCGACGCGGACGTCCGCGCCCTTTTCCGTCAGGGTGCAGTACCGCTGCTCCTCGACGATGTGCTTCTTGGCGTTGCGGATCTGCACCTTGACGCCCGGATACAGCGTCCCGAGCACCGAGATCTTGGCCTGGTGGTGCTTGCGCTGCTCCTCCTCCTCGGCGAGGATCTGCGTCAGCCGCTCCTTGGCGGGCTTGAGGTCGTTGACCAGCTTGAACTGCATCCGGGTGAGGGTCCCGAGCAGCTTCTCCTTCGCGGCGTCCAGCGTCCCGGTCCGCTCCTTCTGGGTCTTGAGGGCAGTGACGTTCTTGTTCGCCTTGTCGAGGTCGTCCTCCATCTTCTTCACCTGCTCGGTCAGCCCGTTCAGCTCGGCCTGCCGCGCGGCCGACATGCCGACGTTGAGGACCGTGGGCGTGGCCATGGTGTTGGACCCGATCTGGTTCGCCACGATGTCCACCTCGGCGTTGATCTCCCCGCCGACGATCTGCCCGCGCTTGCCGGTGAGCTTTACCGAGTGGGCGTGCACGTGGCAGTGCAGCACGCCCTCGTGCGCGATCAGGGCGCCCTTGGTCTCGATGGTGGCGTTGCGGATGTACTTCGCGTTCACGTCGCCGCCGGCCACGATCTTGGCCTTCCCGCCCTGGCCCAGCACGCCGCCCTTGACCGTGACCTTGCCCGTCGCGGTGATTTCCGCGTCGTCCACGACGCCGTCCACCAGGACGTCCTCGCCGGCCATGATCTTGAGGCCCGGCTTCACGTCGCCGTGCACGATGACCGTCCCGATGAAGTCGATGGACCCGGTCGCGATATCCACGTCCCCGTGGATTTCGTACACCGCCAGGACCTCGAGGGTGTTGTTCTCGAACTTCACCTGGCCGTCCACCGCGGCCACCAGGATGTCCGGGTTGCCCAGCGCGTGCTCGACGCCGCGGCCGACCGTGATGGCGCCGTCCGTGCCGTCGCGCGCGGGGATCTCCTCGCCCTTGATGGACTTGCCCGCCGTGCCGGTGGTGGGCGCGATCCGGCGGGCGATGATCTGCCCGCGCTTCGTGTTCTCGATCTCCTTGACCGCGAAGAAGTCCACCTTCCCTTCCTCGGTCTCCTCCACCTTCGGCTTGTCCTCGGTCACGCCGGTCTTCTCGAAGAAGAACTCGAACTGGGCGTCCAGGCCGTGCTCGGGCTCCACGCCGTGGGCGATCTCGATCTCGACGGGCTCGGCCATCTCGCCCTCGCGGATGCGGTCGAGCGTGTCCTGGACCTCCGCCATGCGCTCCTCGTTGAGGCCGAACGTGATCCCGTGGTCCGCGATCGCCTTCTGGACGTCGTCCATCGTCAGCTCGACGTTCTTGTTCTCGGGGGGCACGAGGGTCAGCTTGGCGGAGACGCCGTCCTCGCTGGGCGTGACGAAGACCCACTGGCTCTTGTCCACGAGCTTCGCGGCCTCGGCTGCGGCCGCCTCCGCCTCGGCCTGCGCCTTGGCGCGGGCGGCCTCCTCGTCGGGGTCCTCGGAGGTGAGGATCCAGGCGGGCTTGCCGGTCGCCGCGGCCACGGCCGCGCGGACCCGGTCGATGTCCAGCGCCTCGATGTTGGCCTTGCGCAGCTCGGTCTCGATCACGCCGAGGTCGGCGGGCTTCCCCTCGCCCTCGGGGGGGAACACGACCAGGTAGGAGCCCTTCTTGTCGGTGTACTGGTAGGCGTACCCGTCCAGGTTCCGCCCCGCGGCGGCGGGCTGTTCGCTTTCAAGCTCGGCTACGGCCATCGGCTGGTCCCCCCTCGTGCGTCAGCGTCCCGCGTCGTCCGGACGCGGGGCGGCTCCCGGGCCCTCGTCCGGGGGGCGCGCCCCCCCGGCGGGCGCCTGCATAGTATTCTCGCTCGGGGTTCCGGTTTCCTCAATGCCTATGCCGGCCTTCAAAAACTGTTCATCAATGCCCTCCCGGTCCTTGAACAGCTCCTCGGGCGAGAACTCCGGCAGGACATAGTCGAGGTGCTCCTGGTCCAGCCGGATCGTCTGGTGCAGGTCCGCGGCGCGCACCACGTCGTCCGGGGACA
>CAYNUZ010000384.1:0-480 GCA_964400385.1 uncultured bacterium
CCCGGCGGGATCGTGATGGCCCTGGGGCAGGGCGCGGGGGCGGCGGGCGCGAAGACCTACCTGACCACGAAGAAGGGCGCGCCGGTGGACGTCCCGCTGGTGCTCCTCGTCGGCCCGGGCACCGCGGGAGCCGCCGAGCTCCTCGCCTCGGCGTTGCGCGAGCAGCACCGGGCGGTGACCGTGGGCCACCGCACGTTCGGGTTCGTGGCGCGCCAGCGGGAGTTCCCGCTGGCCGCGGAGGGCCACCGGCGGCTGCGGCTGACCGTGGAGCGGTTCCTCACGCCGGGCCTGGTCAGCCTCACCGGCACGGGCGTGGGCGCGGACCTGGCGGCGGACATCTCGGCGCCGCGCGAGACGATGCGGCTGGTGGAGCGCCACCGCGTCGTGGAGCGGCTCGTGGACCGGCTGCTCAAGACCCCGCCCGCGGTCTTCGACGCGGCGGCCGTGGCGGCCGGCGAGCTCCGGCTCCCGGCGTCCGTC
>CAYNUZ010000384.1:490-2293 GCA_964400385.1 uncultured bacterium
GGTGCCGGCTTGCGGGGCCGGGGGGGAAGGGGAAGGGCGGGGGGGGGCAGGGCGGGGAGTTTGGGCGGGCCATCGAGATCGCCCTCAACGCGGTCCTGCGCGACCTGCTGCTCGACGTGACCCGCGAGGACCTCGACCAGGTGCGTGTGCCGCTCACGGCCCGGGTCCGGATCGAGCTGGCCCGCCGCCAGATGAAGCCCGAGGCGGCGCTGGCGGCGGCCCTGCGCGAGGACCCCGAGGTCGCCCTGGGCACGGACACGCTCAAGGCGCTGCGCAAGCTGGTCCCGTGGGGCGGCAAGGGATGAGGCGCGGCGCGGCGCTCGCCGCCCTGCTCTGCGCCGCCGCCGCGGGGGCCCGCGCCTCGGACGCCCAGACCCTCCGGCCGCTCCTGGAGGTGATCGACACCGTGGAGCAGAACTACGCCGGGGAGCCGCGCCTCTCCACCCAGGACCTGATCGGCGAGGGGCTGACGGGCATGGTCGCGAGCCTGGACCGGTACAGCGAATACCTCGACGTGCAGAAGTACCGCGACCTCCAGGAGGACACGCGCGGGAGCTTCGGCGGCGTCGGGATCGAGATCGGGTACCTCAACAACCGGCTCTCGGTGCTCGCGCCCATCGACGGGACGCCCGCCGACCATGCGGGGCTGCAGGCCGGCGACATCATCGCGCTGATCGACGGGACGCCGACCGACGGGATGAAGATCATGGACGCGGTCCACCGCATCAAGGGCAAGCCCGGCACGAAGGTGGTGCTGACGATGCAGCGGGAGGGCTCGCCCCCGCGCGACGTCGCGCTCGAGCGCGCCCTGATCCGGCCGATCAACATCCGCGACCGGGCGCTGCACGGGCTCGGCTACGTGACGATCCGCACGTTCTCGGAGCAGACGGCGGACACGCTCCGGATCTCGCTCGAGAAGTTCGCCGCGCAGCACGTGACCGGGGTGATCCTCGACCTGCGTTCGAATCCGGGCGGCCTGCTCCAGGAGGCGGTCCGGGTCGCCGACCTCTTCCTGCCCGGGGGCAAGCTCATCGTCTCCACCGAGGGGCGGGATCCCATGCAGCGGGCGAAGTTCTACTCGACCGACAAGCCGGACTACGTGCGCCTGCCGCTGGTGGTGATGACCAACGACCACTCCGCCAGCGGGTCGGAGATCGTGGCGGGCGCGCTCAAGGACTGGGCCCGCGCCGTGATCGTCGGCCGCCGCTCATACGGGAAGGCCTCCGTCCAGAGCATCCAGCCGATCTCCCGGGACAAGTCGCTGGCGCTGCGGATGACCGTGGCCCGGTACTACACGCCCCTGCACAAGGAGATCCACGAGGTGGGGATCGACGCCGACGTGACCCTGCCGCCCGCGCGCTACCCGCCCGCGCTCCGGAAGCTCGCCGACGACGGCGCCTTCAACCGGTTCACGCTCGACATCGTCCTGCCCGCGGCGCGGGGCCCGTCGGCCACCGGCTGGCTCGACGCGGCCGCGATGCGCGAGGGGATGCTGGCGCCCGCGGACAAGACGGTGGGTGAGCTGGATGCGAGGCTGGCCGAGAGCTTCAAGCACTGGGCGGACACCCACGGCACGGAGGTCACGGACGAGGCCTGGGCCGACATCCGCGCCCAGGCCGTGGACCAGGTGCGGATCGCGGTCATGCGCAAGGTGAAGGGGGAGGAAGCCGCCCGCCGGTACGCGGTGGAGTTCGATCCCCAGGTCGAGACCGCGGCCGCGCTGCTGAAGCTCGCCGCCGCCCCGTCCGCCGCGTCCGCGCACTGACCCCGCCCGGCGCCCCGCCGCCGTCGTGATGGCCCCCC
>CAYNUZ010000385.1:0-2264 GCA_964400385.1 uncultured bacterium
GACGGAGCAGGCCCGGCCATGGAGTCCCGACCGGCTCGGCGGTCGGGACGAGGGCGAGGTCGCAGCCTTAAGGAGCCCGGCCACGGCGGGGCCGGGCGACTGTGCCCGAGCACCCCCCAACCCGCCCGGACCGCGCGCCGGTCAGTGCCGGGTCAGCCGGAGTAGGAGGCGGAGGAGCCGGGGGTTTCCCAGAGGCGGACGGAGGCGACCGGGAGGCCCTTAACCTTCGCGTAGTCGAAGATGAGGCGGGCGATGTTCTCCGCCGTCGGGTTGGCGTCCATGAGGACCATCGGCTCCCCCTGCTGGCGGAGGAAGGGCACCACCGGGTCGTCCTTGCAGAGCAGCATCTTGTGGTCCAGCTCCGTGTCGATCCAGGTCTGGACCTGCCGCTTGAGCTCCGTGAAGTCCATCACCATGCCCAGCGCGTCGAGCGCGGGGGCGCGCAATTCAATCTCGACCCGCCCGTTATGACCGTGGAGATGCCGGCACTTGCCCTCGTACTTCAGCAGCCGGTGGCCGTAGCAGAAGTGGATCTCGCGCACGATCGTGTACATCGCCTCCATTGTATAGTGAACGCAGCATGACCCGCCGCCCGGCCGCCCTCCTGCTCCTCGCCCTCGCGGGCCGCGCCGCCGCCGCGGGCGTCTCCGCCACCGCGCCGGCGGAACCGTACGTGCTCTCGCTCTCCGGGAACGCGCTCACCGCGACGCCGTTCGACCTGGAGCGCATCGGCGTGGTGCCGTTCGGCCGCTGGTCCAACGGCGTCCTGACGACCCAGGTGCAGCACGGCGTGCAGTTCTCCGCGGAGCTGGAATCCTGCTCCAGCCTGGGGTGCGTGATGACCACCGAGGACGCCGGCCGCGTCGTGATCGCCCGGCGCGACATCGCGGACGCCATCCGCCTGTCCCTGTACGACGAGGGGTGGCAGCGCAACGGCGACGCCGCCATCTCCGAGAGCGGGATGACCGCCATCCCCGTGGTGTCCCGCAAGGCGGAGCACGAGATCTGGGTGATCCGGCACAACGGGCGGATGCACAAGCGCATCGCCCACACCTTCGACACGCCGGTGATCCTGAAATGGCGCGACAGCGACCTCTACCTGCTCGCGCGGGTGGGCGACGGGTTCGGGGCGCAGCGGGTGCTGCTCGAGCGCGAGGCGCTCGTGAGCGCCACCCTGATCGAGCCGTGGTGGTACCGCGGGGACGACCGCAGCGCCCGCAACTGGGCCGTGGGGATCACCGGCGAGCACGGCGACGAGCTGCGCGGGCTCCAGACCGTGCCGATCTGGCGGCAGGGCGACCCCGCGCCGGGCATCCTGGAGCTGGGGGCGGCGGCGCGGCCGATGACCCAGGGGGGCTTCTCGAGCCCGGTGCAGGTCAAGATCGACGCGCGGGGGCGGGTGAACATCGTGAGCGCGATGGGCGACGACATCTGGTGCCTGCGGTTCGGGCCGGACGGGGTGCTCCAGAAGGCGACCAAGCTGAGCCTCAACATGGCGGGCAACTACAAGTCCATCCAGATCGACTCGGGCGGGCGGTTCTACCTGCTGGAGGTCGAGATGGAGGAGGACCAGATGACCCCGAAACTCATGCACCTGGTGCGGATGAACTGACCGCGGGCCGGGCGCCCGGGGCCCCGGCTACTTTTTCTTCTTGTCCTTCGGCTTCCCCGAATCCCTGGGCTTGGCGGAATCCTCGTCCTTCTTCCCCTCGTCTCCGCCCGCTTCGTCGCCGCCGGACACCGCCGCGGGGGCCCTGGAACCGGATTCGGCCTTCGTCCCGGCATCGTCCCCTTCCTTTTTGACCTCGACTTCCTTCGCGTCCTCCGGCTTGTCCCCGTCGTCCTTCGCCTTCTTCGCGGCCGGCTGGTCCGCCGGGGGTGTGCCCGGCACCTCGCGGGTCTCGGAGACCGGGCTCTTCGTCTCCGGGGTCTCCGGTTTCTCGGGCTGTTTCCCTTCCTTCTCCTTCTCCTTGTCCTTGTCCTTATCCTTGCCTTCCTTCGCCGCCTTGTCGTCCTTCGCGGCCGGGACGACCTTCGGCTTGGACTTGGCGGCCGGCGCCGGCACGGGCGTCGTCACGGGAGTCGCCGCCTTGGCGCCGTCTTTGCCGTTGTCCTGGTCCACATCGCGCACGCCGTTGCCGTCCCGGTCCCGGCCGATGCCCTTGTGGTTGCCCCCGTCCTGCCCGTCGTCCGGCGCGGCGGGGGGCGGTGAGGCGGTCGGCGGCGTCACGGGCGCCGGCGCGGGATGCGGAGCCGGCGCGGGG
>CAYNUZ010000386.1:0-2258 GCA_964400385.1 uncultured bacterium
CCGCCGTGGCGGGCGCCGGGCGCGGCGCCGTCGCGCCCGCCGGCTTCTGCGCCGGCGAGAGGTCGGAGAGCAGGCGGCTGAGGGACCGCGAGGCCTTGGCGCCGTACGGGGACGGGTCGGCGGAGAGCCGCCGGAGGATCTCCACCGCCTCGGGCCAGCGCGTCCGGTCGGTCTCGGTCAGCTTCAACAGGCACCGGGCCGTCCCGAGCGAGCCCTCGTAGGCGAGCGGCCCGCCGCCGTCCATCACCTGCTTGTACGCGGCGTAGGCCTCCGGGAACCGCGCGAGCTGTTCCAGGCAGTCGCCCTTCCCCAGCGTGGCCGAGGGGGCGAGCGGGTGGCGCCGGTACCGGGCGAGGAACTGTTCGTAGGCGTCGAGCGCCTGGGTGTACTGCTTGAGGTGGAACCGGCAGTTGCCGACGTAGAAGAGCGCGGCGGGGGCCAGGTCCGCGCCGGGATAGGTCTCGCTCAGCGACTGGAAGGCCTGCTGCGCCCGGGCGTACTTCTCCTCCTCCGAGCCGAAGGCGGGCGTGGTCTCGCCGTCCGGCGGCGGGATCTTGTAGTTATAGATATTGATCGCCTCCCGGTAGATCTGGGACGACCGCTCGGCCACGGTGTGCGCGTGGCGCACGTACAGGAAGGCGAAGACGAGCAGGACCGCGGCCACCACGCCGCCTGCCGCCAGGGCCCCGCGGTACTCGTCCGCCAGCTGCCGGATCCGCTCGACCGGCACCCACTCGGGCAGCGGCGCGCGCTCCCCCCCTGCCAGCGGCTTGAGCGGCTTCAGCTTCATCCGGCGGGCCTCAGTACGAGACGAGCGAGGTCACGGGGTGGGGCGCCAGTTTCGCGCGCCCGCCCAGGAACCCGAGTTCGATCACGAACGCCAGCGCCACGATCGTCCCGCCCTGCCGGGTCACCAGGCTGGCCATCGCCCCCGCGGTGCCCCCGGTGGCCAGGACGTCGTCCACGATGAGGATCTTCTGCCCCGCCTTCACGGCGTCGGCGTGCATGTGCAGCTCGTCGGTGCCGTATTCGAGGGCATAGGTGGCGTGGATCGTGGGCCGGGGCAGCTTGCCGGGCTTGCGCACGGGGACCAGGCCCGTCCCCAGCGCCTGGGCCAGCGCCCCCCCGAAGAGGAAGCCGCGGGCCTCGGCGGCCACGATGGCGTCAATGCCGGCGGAACGGAAGCGGGACGCGAACTGCTCCGTGACCTCGCGCAGCCCCGCGGGCGAGGCCAGCAGCGGCGTGAGGTCCTTGAACGAGATGCCGGGCTTCGGATAATCCGGAACCTCGGCGATCAGGGTCTTCAGGTCCAGCGGCATGGCAGACAGTATAGACGCGGCGGGGCCGCGGCGCAACGCCGGGTCAGGATTCCTGCAGCAAGTCCTCGAAATTCTGGCCGCTGGCGGCCAGCATGGCCTTGAGCCGGCGCAGGGCCCGGGTCTCGATCTGCCGCACCCGTTCCCGGCTGAGGCGGAGGATCGCGCCGATCTCCTCGAGCGTGTGGGCCGTGTGCTCGCGCAGCCCGAACCGCAGGCACACGATCTCCTGCTCGCGCGCCGGCAGGGCCCCCAGGACCGAGGCCATGCGCTCCTCCACGATATGGTCCGCGGCGGCCTCCAGCGGGGAACGCTGCGACCGGTCCTCGACCAGCTCCCCGATGTTCCGGTCGTCCTCCGGCCCGATCGAGTCGTCGAGGGACGAGGTCTGCTGCGCGAACATCATGAGCTCCCGCACCCGGTTGATCGAGAACCGGAGGGATTTCGCCACCTCCTCCAGCTTCGGTTCCCGCCCCAGCCGCTGGCTGAGCTGCTGGTTGACCCGGAGGTACCGGTTGAGCTGCTCCGTGACGTGAATGGGCAGGCGGACGGCGCGGCCGTGCTTGGCGATGGCGCGCGTGATCCCCTGCCGGATCCACCATGTCGCGTAGGTGCTGAACCGGAAGCCGCGCTCGTGGCTGTAGAGCTCGGCCGCGCGGATGAGGCCGATGTTGCCCTCCTCGATCAGGTCCATGAAGCCGAGCCCGCGGTTGACGTAGGACTTCGCGATCGAGACCACCAGCCGCAGGTTGGCCTGCACCATGGACTGCTTCGCCTCCAGGTCCCCCTTCTCGATCCGCTTGGCCAGCTCCCGCTCCTGCTCGGCGGTCAGCAGCCGGGCGCGGCTGATCTCCTTGAGGTAGATCTGGAGGATGTCGGTGACGCGCTCGCGCGACTCGGCCGCCGCGCCGGCCGGGGCCTCCCGCTCGTCCGGCGCGGGCG
>CAYNUZ010000387.1:0-2254 GCA_964400385.1 uncultured bacterium
CTGCAGCCGGGGCGGTGGCCGGAGCCGCCGCAGCCGGGGCCGAATCTGCGCCCGCCTCTCCGGCCGGGGTCGCCGACGCCGCAGGCTGCACGACCGGCTTGGGCTTCGGCTTGGGTTTGGGCTTCGCCTTGGGCGCGGGGTACTTCGTCCGGTGGGCCTTGTTTTGCGTCCAGGGCTTCTCGGCCGGGGCCTCCAGCGTCACGAACTGCTGGCCCTCCAGGTTGAACTTGGCGGGGATCTCCGCGCCCGACTTCCACTTCCGGTTTTCATAGTAGGAATAGAGCATCCGCTCGGGATCGAAGTAGACGTACGACGCGGGATAGTACCGGTAGGTGCGCGGGGGCGCGGCGACCTTCGCGGGTTCAGGCTTGACGGCCGGCAGCGGCTCGGTCTCGACGTTCGGCGAGGTCTGGAACATGGATCCGTTGCGCGAACCGGCGGTGCCGGTGCACCCCGCGAGCGCCGCGACGGCCAGCCAGGCGATCGTCCGGTTCAGCTTCATCCGGCGACCATCATAGGGGGGCCGACGGCCCCGTTTCAACGTGCAGGCCGCACGCCGTGCGCCACGCGCGTTAAGATCGGGGCATGGCCTCCGTGATGCTCGCCGGCCCCGCGCCCCTCGCGGCGCCGGAGGCCCGGGAGTTCGCCGGGAACCCCACCGCGGTGGTGCGGGCCATGTCGCTGCCGGCGGACCTGCCGAAGACGATCCGCGCGTGCTTCGACCGGTTCTACGCCGCGCCGCACCCCGGCATCGCGGCGCCCGGCCACAACGTCGTCTTCTATCCGGACTGGGCCCCGGGCCGCGCCAATCCCATCGAGTGCGGCGTGCTGGTGGAGGCGCCGGTCGCCGCACAGGGCGACACGGTGCCGTCGGCCCTGCCCGCCGGCCGGGTGGCGGTGGTCACGCACCTCGGGCCGTACGACCGGATGCATCCCACGTACGAGCTCCTGCACGCCTGGGTGGAGCGGAACGGCTGGCGCCGCGCCGGGCCCTTCTGGGAGGAATACGACGACCCGGCCGAGGATCCGGCCCGGGTGCGCACCGACATCTACCTGCTGCTGAAGGCCTGACCCCCCGCCGCGGGGCGGGATCAGAACTCGAGGTTCTGGTCGAGCGCGAGCCGCCGGAGGGCGGAGCGCCCCGGCGGAAGCGGCAGGTCAATCCGGGTCCGGCGCCAGGCCGACTCGTAGGCCGCGAAGATCACCTCGGTGGGCCGCAGCGCGTTCGCACTGCCGAGCAGCGGCGGCCGGCCCGTCTCGACGGCGGCGACGAAGTCCGCGACCCCGCGGTTGATCCCCGCGTCGTCGTGGATGCTCTCGCCGCCGGTGTCCGGATACTCCCACCCGCCGCCGTCCTTCCGGAACCGCACCCAGCGCGGCCCGTCCTCCAGCACCTCGACCACGCCGGTCTCGCCGGTGGCGCGCACCAGGCACCCGAGGTCCTTGTAGTCGCGGCCGGCCCGGAAGGAGGCGCGCACGCCGTTCCTGAACCGGAAGTCGATCACGCCGTGGGTCTCCTGGAACGCGCCGAACACCTTCCGGCCCTGCCGCGCGTCGGCCTGGGCCAGCACCCATTCGGCCTCCACGTCGTCGTTGAAGTGGAAGAGCATGTCGAGCATGTGCGTCCCGGAGTCCTGGAAGTTCCCCCACGCGGCGTCCAGGCGCAGGAGCTTGCCGATCCCGCCGGAGGCGAGCACGGCCTTGGCCTCGCTGAACGGCCGGTTGAACCGGCGCTGGTGGTTGATCATCAGCGGGACCCCGTGCTTGACGCACGCCTCGTGCATGCGCAGGGCGGCGTCCCAGTCCACGTCCATCGGCTTCTCGCACAGGATGCCCTTCGGCTTGAGCGGCGCGAGCTCGCAGACCGTCGCGGCATGCAGGTGCGGCCAGAGCGACACGCAGACGAAGTCCGGCTTCACCTCCGCCATCATCCGCTTGTAGTCGGTGAAGATCCGCGCCGCCGGATTGTGGTCCTGCGCATAGGCCTTCGCGCGGTCCTCCATGAGGTCGCACACCGCGGCCAGCTCCGCCTTGCCGGTGGCCTTGAAGGCCACCATGTGGCGGTGGGACATCCCGAACCCGGTGGCGCCTTCCGTCCGCCACGGGCGTCCGGCCCCGATCACCGCAATCCGATATGGTGTTGACATGCGCGCATTGTACACCCCGGTCGCCGCGGGGCTCGCCCTGGCCCTCGCCGCGGCCGGGGCGGCCGCGGGCCCGGCCACGATCCGGGTCGGCCCGGGAGACCCGGGCG
>CAYNUZ010000388.1:0-2245 GCA_964400385.1 uncultured bacterium
CGTACTACTTCACGGACCGGATGACGATGGTGAAGGACCCGGCCCGGGCGGACTACCTGGTGACGACGCCGTCGCCAATCTGCGGAGCGCTCCGGGGTGGCCGTTTGCTGTACCGGATCGAGCGCGAGGGCGTGGAGTACGCCCGTGTGCTGGCGGCACGATGAGCGCTCGTAAGGCGGTCATCTTGGACCTGTTTGGAACCCGGGTCGAGGCGATGCGGTACGCGGGGTACCAGCGGATGCTGGCCGACATGGCCGGGGTGCTCGGCGCGCCGCCCGCCGCGTTCGTGCGCGAGTGGGAGGCTACCCTCAACCGGCGGTTCGCGGGGGAGTTCGCGACCATCGAGGCCAACCTCGAGCACATCTGCGTCCTGCTGGGGCTGGAGGCAGAGGCGGGCCGGCTGGCGGCGGGGGCGGAGATCCGCAAGCGGATCGTGCAGCCGATCCTCGGGCGGCCCCGGCCGGAGGCGCTGCCGACGCTGGCCGCGCTGCGGGCCCGGGGGTTGAAGGTGGGGCTGATCACCGACTGCACGCCGGATACCCCCGACCGGTGGGCCGAGTCGCCGCTGGCGCCCCACGTCGACGCCCCCGTCTTCTCGTCGGTCGTGCGGATGAAGAAGCCGGATCCCCGGATCTACGCGCTGGCGTGCGCGCGGCTGGGGGTGGCGCCGGCCGAGGTCCTGTATGTGGGCGACGGGGGGTCGGGGGAGCTCACGGGGGCCACGGCCTGCGGGATGAAGGCGGTCCTGTTGCGGACCCCGGCGCGGGAGGACGCGCTGCTGCACCGGTCCGAGGCGGCCACATGGAGCGGGGCGGCCATCAACACGCTCTCGGAAGTCCCCGGCCACCTGTAGCAACAGTCCCGGCCCTCACCCCCACCCTCTCCCGGGGAACGGGAGAGGGGGCCTGACTGGATGGAGTCACGGGGGGAAAGGCGCCGGGGCCTGTAATATGGAAGAGGGGCAGGGCAGATCGAACAGCGAAGGGGGAGCCATCAACGCACGTACGCAGCCTGATCTCCCCGCCCTGCGGGCCATGGCCGCGCAGATCCGGCGGTGGATCATCGAGCGGTCGTTCAAGGCCGGCGTGGGCCACATCGCCTCGGCGCTCTCCATCACCGACGCCATGGCGGTCCTCTGGGGCGGGGTGATGCACCGGCCCGGCACGCAGGACCCCGGCCGCGACCGGTTCCTGCTGGGCAAGGGCCACGCCGCGATGGCGCTCTACGGCGCGCTGCGGTACGTCAACGTCCTGGACGAGGCGACCTTCGCCACCTACTGCCAGGACGGGTCGGTGCTCTCCGCCCACCCGGAGCACGGCGCGCCCGGGGTCGAGCTGGCCACCGGGTCGCTGGGACAGGCGCTCTCCGTGGGGTGCGGGCTCGCGCTGGGGCTGCGGCATGCGAAGTCCACGGCGCGGGTGTTCGCCCTCATCTCCGACGGGGAGTGCAACGAGGGACAGGTGTGGGAGGCGGCCCAGTTCGCCGGGCAGCACCAGCTGGCGAACCTGACCGCGGTGCTCGACGCCAACGGGCTCCAGTGCATGGGGCGCACCGCGGACGTCCTGGACCTCTCGCCGCTGGCCGAGAAGTGGCGCGCGTTCCGGTGGCACGCGGTCGAGGTGGACGGCCACGACCACGCGGCGCTCCACGCGGCGTGTGCCGCCCCGTCGCCGGACGGCCGGCCCACGATGGTGGTGGCGCGCACGGTGGCGGGCAAGGGGATCTCCTTCATGGAGGACCGGCTGGAGTGGCACTACCTCAACATGACCAAGGACCAGTTCGAGGCCGCGATCCGCGAGTGCGAGCCGCAGGCGGGTGCCCGGTGAGGACGGCCTTTCTCAAGGCGCTGGTGGAGCAGGCGGCGACGGACCCCAGGGTCTTCCTGGTGACCGGGGACCTCGGGTGGCGGGTGCTCGAGCCGTTCGCGGAGAAGTATCCGGACCGGTTCCTGAACGGCGGGGTGGCCGAGCAGAATTTGGTGGGGATCGCCACCGGGCTGGCGCAGGCCGGCTTCACGCCGTTCGTATACTCTATCGCCACCTTCGCCTCGATGCGGCCGTACGAGCAGTTCCGCGACGGGCCGGTGCTGCACCGGCTTCCGGTCCGGCTCGTCGGCGTGGGCGGCGGGTTCGCGTACGGGCACGCGGGCATGACCCACTTCGCGCTGGAGGACCTGTGCATCTGGCGCGCGCAGCCGGGCCTTGCGGGGGTAGGCGCACGCGGGCGCCGTGTGGCGCGGGGTTCA
>CAYNUZ010000389.1:0-2237 GCA_964400385.1 uncultured bacterium
GGCCGGCGTCGCGCGCGCGCGCGGCAGCGCTGTCCTGCGCCGCGGTGGCCGAGACGGAGGCGGCGAGGCGGCCGCGCAGGAGCTCCTGTTCGGTGAGCTGCTCGCGGTCGGCCTGAAGGCGCGCGATGGCGGCCTCGTACACCCGGCGCTGGTCCTCGACCATCTCGCGGGTCCAGGTCACGGAGGTTGGCAGCTCGGCCGGGGCCGGGATGTCGGGGGTCAGGGCGTTCATCCGCCCCTGGTAGGTCCGCCGGTCCCGCTCCAGCGCCACGACGCGCTCGACGCGCCGGGTCCGGTCCCGCGGGTCGGGGGGGAGGTCGCGCAGCGCCTGGAGGTCGCGCTCGAGGAAGGTCTCCAGCTCCAGCACGATCGCGGAGGCGGCGGCGAACGCCTCCTCCCGGACTTCGGTCTCTCGGGCCGTCACCTTTTCGATGTCCTCCAGCTGGGCGCGCAGGCGCGCCATGTTCCGTTCCACCGACCCGTGCCCGAACCAGCTCCCGTCGGCCCGCTCCTTCTGCGAGGCGACCGTCCGGCCGAGCTCGTCGGCATCCTTCAACTGCTGCCGGTGCTGGGCGGTCAGCCGCGCCAGTTCGGCCTCCTTCTGGGCCAGGTAGCCCTTCAGCTCCTCGACTTTCTGCTCCCGGGCCGGCACGGCGGCCAGGGCCGGGGCGGTCCCCGGCGCCCCGGTCGCGGCCGGCCCCGCCACGGCCCATCCGGCGGCCCCGGCCAGCGCAATGCCCAGTATTCTACCGTGGAAGCGGCTCACCCGGCACCCCGGCTCATGGAATCAGGCCGTATTTCTTCATCTTGTAGAGCAGCGTGGTCCGGTTGAGGTCCAGCCGGGCCGCGGCGCGCGACCGGTTCCCCCGCTCCTGGGTCAGGGCCTCCAGGATGGCCGCCTTCTCCTGCTCCTCCCGGGACCGGGCCAGGTCGGCGCCCCCGATGCCCAGCGCCTCCTCGCCCAGCCGGACGTCCGCCGGCAGGTCCCGCGGCTCGATGAGGTCCCCGTCCGCCAGCACCAGCGCCCGCTGGATGACGTTCTCCAGCTCCCGCACGTTGCCCGGCCACGGGTACTTCACCAGCCGCTCCATCGCCTCGGGCGTGATCCCCTTCACCGTCTTGCGTGCGTCGGTCCGGAACCGTTCCACGAAGTGCTGGGCGAGCAGCGGCACGTCCTCCTTGCGCTCGCGCAGCGGCGGCAGCTCGATCGTGACGACGTTGAGGCGGAAGAAGAGGTCCTCGCGGAACTTGAGCATCCGGATCAGCTCCCGCAGGTCGTACTTGGTGGCCGCCAGCACCCGCACGTCCACCTTGACCGGGACGGTGCCGCCCACGCGCTCGAACTCGCGTTCCTGGAGGACGCGCAGGAGCTTCACCTGCACGAGCGGCGGCATGTCGCCGATCTCGTCCAGGAACATCGTCCCCCCGTCCGCCAGCTCGAACCGGCCCTGCTTGCGCACGTGCGCGCCGGTGAACGACCCCTTCTCGTGCCCGAACAGCTCGCTCTCGAGCAGCCCCTCCGAGAACACCGCGCAGTTGACCTTGACGATCGGGCGCTGGACGCGGCCCGACAGCGTCTGGATCGCGTGCGCCACCAGCTCCTTGCCGGTGCCGCTCTCGCCCACGATCAGCACGGTGGAGTTGGTGGGCGCCACCTTCTTCACCAGGTCCATCACGGCGGACATCTTCGGGCTGGTCCACAGGATACGGGTCGGGTCGTAGTGCGCCGAGAGGCTCTGCCGGAGGGTGAGGTTCTCCCGCACGAGCTGCTGGCGCTCCAGGGCCTTCCGGACGGTGATGAGGAACGCCTCGACCGGGAAGGGCTTCCCAATGAAGTCGAACGCCCCCGCCTTCATCGCCTCGACCGCCATGTCCACGTTGCCGTACGCGGTCATCACCACCACCGCGGTCTCGGGATCGGTGGCCTTGACCTTCTTGAGGAGGTCGAGCCCCACGTTCTCCGGGTCCTTGCCCGGCATCCGCACGTCGGTGACCAGCAGGTCGAAGTGGCGGTGCTGGAGCTGGGCCATGGCCTCGTCCTCGTTGCGCGTCTCCTCCACGTCGAACCGCTCGCGCAGCAGCGCCTCGCGCAGCACCTTCCGGAGCCCCTCGTTGTCCTCGGCGATCAGCACGGAGGGCACGGGGTCAGGCCCTCCCGGCGGGGGCGGCCAGCGGCGCGGCGGCCGCGGGCCGCGGCCCGTCGAGCGGCGCGGCGGGGAGCCGCACCTCGGCCCGCG
>CAYNUZ010000390.1:0-2230 GCA_964400385.1 uncultured bacterium
CGCCGCGCCCGCCGCGGCGCCGGACGTGGCGGTCGAGGTGGAGCCCGCCGCCCCGGCCGCGACGGCGCCGGAACCCGCCGCGGAGATCGAGATGCCGACGGCGGCGACCAAGGCCCCGGCGGCGGCGATGCCGACCTGGGCCTCGCGGACGCAGGCGGCCGCCTTCGACGATTTCGTCCGGTCCGGCGTGCCCCTCTCCGCGGGCCCGGTGCACTTTCCCGCGACGATCCTCGGACCGGCCGACGAGGATGCCGTGGTCTCCGCCGCCGCCGAGGACGTGCTGGTGAACGGCGTCTATGCCCGGGGCTCGATGTTCGCGGTCTATCGCGTCCTCCCCGCGTCGTGCGCGGCGCGGTACATCGGCCTGGTGGCCATCCGCAAGGCCGTCGCGGCCGGCCAGAGCCGCGGGACGGTGCTCAAGTCCGCCGACGCCGTGATGGAGGGCGACGCCCTGGTCCCGATGGACGCGCTGCGCGACGAGTTCCAGCGCCAGTCGTCCCGCGGGCCCGGCCTGACCCCCATCCAGGCGCGCGTCGGGTGTTTCGCCTCGGGGGGGTCCACGAACGCCGCCCTGGACGACGCGGTCATCCTCGACCGGGGGAGCGCCGACGGCGTGGGCCTCGGCTGGCTCTGTGAATTCACCCTGGCGGGCGCGGAGCGCGCCCTGACCTACGGGCGGGTGGTGCGGGTCGGGCCCCACGCCTGCACGGTCCTCCTGGTCAAGCTGTACGAGCCGGTCCAGGCGGGCGACCAGGCGAGGCTTTCGCCCGGCGCCCCCACCGCCGGTGCCCACGCCCCCCGTCGCTGAACCCCCGGCCGGCGCCCGGCCGGCCTGCCTCCTGCTCAACGCCGCGGGATTGACGGGACGCCGGCTCACGGAGGCCGGGCTCGATCCGACCGTCCTGGACATGGAGGTTCCCCCGGCCCTGGCCCTCACCCCGGCCGAGCGCGCGCACCTGGACGCCCTGCGCTCGTCCGGGTTCGTCGCCGCCGAGCGCGAGCGGGCGGCGCGGGCGGGCTGCACCATGATCGACCTGCGCGACCCCGCCTATCCCGACCGGCTCCGGCAGATCGCGGATCCGCCGCTGGTGCTGTACGTGGACGGCGACCCCGCCTGGCTCGCGAAACCCTCCATCGGGATCGTCGGGAGCCGCAATGCCACCCTGTATGGCCGGTCCGCCGCCGAGGCGCTCGCGTCGCAGCTGGCGCTGCGGGGCCTCGTGATCACCAGCGGGTTTGCGCGGGGGATTGACGCGGCGGCGCACGGCGCGGCCATCCGGTCGGGCGGGGCCACGATCGCGGTGCTCGGCGGGGGGCTCGACATCCCGTACCCGCGGGGCCACGAGGCGCTGCGCGCGCAGGTGGCCGCGCACGGCTGCCGGGTCACCGAGTTCCCATTCGGGATGAATCCGACGAAGGCCACCTTCCCGCGGCGCAACCGGGTCATCTCCGGCCTGTCGCTGGGCGTGATCGTCGTCGAGGCGATGTACCAGAGCGGCGCCCTCATCACGGCCCGGTTCGCCATGGAGCAGGGACGCGAGGTCTTCGCGGTCCCCGGGAACATCTTTTCCGCGGCCTCGCAGGGGCCGCACCAGCTCCTGCGCGACGGCGCCAAGCTGACCGCGACGGCCGGGGATGTGCTCGAGGAGCTCGCCGGGGTCTTCACCCCCGCCGCCCTCGCCTCGCCGGCGCCGGGCGCGACCCCGGGGACGGCAGAGGCCGCGGTGGTCGCCGCTCTGGGGGCCGAGCCGGTCCACGTGGACGACCTCGCGCGGCGGCTGGCGCTGCCGATGACCCAGTTGATGCCGGTGCTCTCGATCCTCGAGCTCAAGCGGTGCGTCCGCCAGCATCCGGGCAAGCGGTTTTCCCTCCCGTGACGACCGGGGGACCGCGGCTGGTCATCGTGGGACGGCCCAACGTGGGGAAGTCGACGCTCTTCAACGCCCTGGTCCGGCGCGCCGCGGCCATCACCTCGCCGGTCGCGGGGACCACGCGGGACTGGATCGAGGCGGACCTCGAGGTGGACGGGCGGGTCCTGCAGCTCGTGGATTCGTGCGGCTGGGGTTCGGGCGGAGAACTGGGGGGGCTCATGGACGCCTCGCTCGAGCGGGCGATGGCGGGCGCCGGCGCGGCGGGCTTCGTTGGCGCGGCGGGGCGGACCCCGGGGACCGACGGAGCCTCCCCCCCGGCCCTCCTGCGGCGCCCGCGCCCCGCGGTCCTCCCCGGTTTG
>CAYNUZ010000391.1:0-2217 GCA_964400385.1 uncultured bacterium
GGCCCATCAGCAGCTCGCCGCGCGGCAACCCGAGCCCGGCGGCGTCCTTCGTGGTGAGGCGCGCCGCCAGCGCGGCCAGGCGGTCCCAGTCCGCGGGCAGGTCGGAGTCCCGGACGCCGGCGCGTTCGCAGGCCTGCCGGCTGATGACCAGGACGGGCACGTGCACCGACGCGCACGCCGTCCAGGTTTTTCCGCCGATCCGCAGGGCCTCGCGCAGCGCGGGCCACTCGCGGTCGGGGGTGCCGTAGGATTCGTGCAGGTCGTCCACGGGCTGGACGAGGCCTTCCCGGATGTAATCCCCGAGGCGGGCCAGCGGGAGCGCCAGGATGTCCGGCCCCGCCGCGGCCGCGACCCCCATGGCCGAGGAGGCGTCCGCGAACTGCGGCGGGAGGGTCATGAGGCGGAACTCCCTGACGGTGACGCCCGGATGGGCCTCGGTGAACCGGGCGAGGAGCTTGGCGTACACCTGGCTGTCCCCGACCGCCCCGGCGGCCGGGAGCCAGGACACCGTGATCACGTCCTGCGCCGCGGCGCGGAGGGTGAGCCCCACGGCCAGGAGGGCCACCCCCGCAATCACCTGGCCACGGCGGGTCCCGTTCGGGGGCATCGGCATCCTGTCGGGCATCTTACGGCACGGCGCCGCGTCCTACCGGAGGGACGCGGCCACCGCCCGGGGGTCATCCGTGGGCAGGTCGCAGGCCCCGTCCCGGCACAGGTAGGCCAGGGCGCGTCCGTCCCGGGGCGCCATGGCGGCGGTGAATGGCAGGTCCGCGGACATCGCCCGCTGCCCCGGGCCGCCGTCGGCGTAGAGGAGGACGAGGTCGGGGTGGAAGCTCCCGCGGATCGCGGCGCGGAGCGCGCCGACCCCGGGGGACGCCGGCTCCCCGGCCAGGACCGCCTGGCGGTGTGCCGTGGCGCCGAAGAGGAGCGCCGCCAGGGTCATCGGCCGGGCCTGTCCGTGACCCGCCACGGTTCCGGCAGCCCAGCGGGCGGCCGCGCGGGCCGCGGCCGTGAACGCGGGTCGCCCGGTCATGGCGGCCAGCCGCTCCAGGTTGAGGAGCGCGATCGAGCTGCCGGCCGGCTCCGCGCCGTCGTAGTCGTCCTTGAGCCGCGCCAGCAGGGAGGGGTCCCGCCCGTCGGTGGTGAACCAGCCCCCGGCCGGATCGGCGAACAGGCGGTCCTGGACCGCCTGCAGGGCGGCGGCCTTCTCCAGCCACGCGTGGTCGCCGCCGGCCTCGTAGAGGTCGAGCCATGCCTGGATGACGAACGCGTAGTCGTCGAGGAAGGCCGGCACCGCGGCCTCGCCGTCGCGCCAGCGGCGGCGCAGCGTCCCGGCGGCGGGGTCCAGCAGGTGCTCCTCGAGGAACGCGGCGGCCCGGACCGCGGCGGCCAGGTATTTCGGCTCCCCCAGCGGGGCCGCGGCCCGCGCGCAGGCGGAAATCATCAGCCCGTTCCAGCCCGCCAGCACCTTGTCGTCCCGGTGCGGCCGGGGACGCAGGTTCCGGGCCGCCAGGAGCCGCTCGCGCGCGCGCGCGAGCGCCTCGCGCACGGCGGCGGGCGCCAGGTGGAACCGGGATGCGAGGTCGGCCTCGGTGGCCGCCACATGCAGGATGTTCATCCCGGCGAGCTCCCCGTGGGGATCACCGGCCCCGGCATTGCCCCCCGGCGCCACGCCGTAGGCCGCGGCGAAGAGGGGGGCCTCGGCCCCCAGCAGGGCGTCAAGCTCGGCCCGGGTGAAGACGTAGAAGGCGCCCTCGCGCTTCGCGGGGGCGCCGGGGGCGGGCAGGCTGTCCGCGTCCTCCGCGGCGAGGAACTCGCCGCCCGGACCCGTGAGGTCTCGGAGGACGTACGCCAGGATCCCCCGCGCCGTCGCGGCGTCGCGCGGATCCGCCGCGAGCTGCCAGGCCTCCAGGTAGGCCGTGACCAGCTGCGCCTGGTCATAGAGCATCTTCTCGAAATGGGGGACGAGCCAGGATTCGTCCACACTGTACCGGTGGAAGCCGCCGCCGAGCTGGTCGTACATCCCGCCGGCCGCCATCGCGTGCAGGGTGTGGAGGACCATGTCGCGCGCCGGCGCGGCGCCGAACCGGTGGAAGTACCGGAAGAGGAACGCGAACACGGAGGGGCGCGGGAACTTCGGCGGCCCCCCGAACCCGCCGAGTTCCGCATCGTAGACCGTGGCGAAGGCGTGGTAGGCCTCGTGTAACGGCGCGTCGG
>CAYNUZ010000392.1:0-2214 GCA_964400385.1 uncultured bacterium
GCCGCCCGGCGGACCGACGCGGCCAGCCACGCCGGCAGCGAACGCCACCCGGTCGCCGCGCGCCGCCGCGCGGCCTTCAGCGTTCCGGCCGCGTCCGCCTTCCCCTTCGCCAGGTAGGCGGAGAGGAGGGGCGCCATCGTCAGCGCGTCGAAGAGCGAGATCGCCATCGCGAAGACCACCGTCCAGCCGAGCTGCTTGAAGAACTGGCCCACGGTCCCGGACAGGAAGCCCATGGGCAGGAACACCGAGATCACGGTCAGGGTGGTGGCGATGACGGCCATCAGGACCTCGTTGGTGCCGTGGATGGCCGCCGCCTTGGGCGCCTCCCCGTGCTCCATGTGCCGCCAGATGTTCTCGCGGACCACGATGGCGTCGTCGATGAGCAGCCCCACCACGAGGGACAGCGCCAGCAGCGTGATGATGTTGATCGTGAACCCCATCACGTACATCAGGATGAAGGTGCCGATCAGGCTGTTGGGCAGCGCCATGCCGGTGATGAACGTGGACCGGACGCTCCCGAGGAAGAGGTAGACCACGACGAAGGTCAGCACGATGCCGATCAGGATCGTCATCTTGACGTCGTCGAGGTTCATCCGGACGTACTTCGCGTTGTCCCGGACCAGGTTGATGGCCGCCCCACCCGGCCGCTTCGCCAGCATGGCGTTGAGCTGGGCCACCCGCTTCGTGACCGCGTCCACCACCGCGACCGTGTTCGTCCCCGACTGCCGGTAGACGTCAATGAAGAGTGCGGGCTTCCCCTTGAAGAACGCCCGCGCCTTGACCTCCTCGACGGTGTCCTCCACCGTGCCCAGCTCCGCCACGGTCACGGGGACCTCCGAGCCGAAGAAGTTGACCGGGGCGCGCCGGATCTGGTCCAGCGTGCGGTACTCCCCCAGGGTGCGCATCAGCACCTGCCGCCCCTCCCGGGAGACCGCGCCGACCGGCACGTTCTGGCTGTTGCCGCCGATCCGGGCCGCGACTCCGGTGACCGAGACCTGGTGGCGCTTCAGGAGCTTCCGGTCCAGGTTGACCCGGATCTCCCGCTTGGTCCCGCCCACCAGGTTCACCACGGAGACGTTCTGCACCTGGGCCAGCAGCGGCTTGATCTCGAGATCGGCGAGGTCGTACAGCTCGGCCGGTGGCAGCGCCGCGGTCAGGGCGAACTGGACGACCGGCTGGTCGGCGGGGTCGAGCCGCCGGATGATCGGCGGGTCCACGTCGCGCGGCAGCTGGGGCCGGACGAAGGAGACCTTGTCCCGCACCTGCTGCTCGGCGTACTTGATGTCCTGCCCCATCGAGAACTCCGCGACCACGATGGAGAGGCCGTCCTGGTTGATCGAACTCACGTGCTTGATGCCGCCCAGCGAGGACAGCTCCTCCTCCAGCGGCTTGGAGACCAGGCTCTCGATCTCCTCCGGGCCCGCGCCGCGGTAGGGCGTCGAGACCATGATGACGGGGAAGGTGACGTCGGGGAACTGGTCGATGCCCAGCCGGCCCAGGCAGACCAGCCCCACGACCAGCATCAGCGCGACGACGCAGACGATCAGCGTCGGCCGCCGGATGGACAGCGCGGCCACGCCCCCGCCAGACGTCCCCGTGGAGCCTTGCACGCGTCTATTCGCCACGGGCCAGCCTCGCCTGGGCCTCGAGCAGCAGCCGCTCCAGCCCGATCCGCAGCCGGGTCACCTGGGCCGAGCTGAGGTCCTCCTCGGCCGAGAGGAGCTGGAAGGTGGTCGTACGCCCCTCGGAGAACCGCTGGTTCTCGGCCGCGAACTTCTGCTGCTGGAGGGCCTCGATCTCCCTGGTCAGCGCCAGCCGGGCCTCGACGTCCTTCCACCGGGTCAGGAGCAGGTCCCAGTCCTGCGCCGCCTCCAGCCGCGCCCGCTCCGCGTCCCGGCGGGACGCGCGCACCTGGGCGTCGTACCCCCCCTGGACCCGTCGCAGCCGGAAGACGTCCAGCGGGGCGACGAAGGCCGCGCCGACCGTGTAGGTCGAGTGGTCGCCCGTGAACGCCTCCCCGGAGGCCGCACCTGTGGACAGGTCGTGCCCGTTCCACGTCACCGTGCCGAACGCGTTCACGTCCGGCAGCGCCCGGAACGCCGTCTCACGCGCCCCGAACTCCGCCGCGGTTAGCGCGAGTTCCGCCGCCTGGACGTCCAGCCGGGTGCCGGAGGGCGCGGGCGCTTACCCACCGCGCTATCCGCCGCAGGATTT
>CAYNUZ010000393.1:0-2199 GCA_964400385.1 uncultured bacterium
TGCGGGACGCTGGCGCACCCGGCGAGCAGGGCCAGCAGGCCCGCCGCCGCGAGCCGGTTCACCACGGCAGCGAGACGAGGGCCCGCACGTTGACCCGTTCGCCGCTGACCAGGTCGAACCGGGAGCCCGCCGGCTGGGCGGCCGGGCGTTTCAGGGCCGGAAGCTGGAACAGGGTGCTGACCGTGAGCCAGCATTCACCGGCTGCGGCGTGCAGGACGGGGCCGGCATAGAGGTCGGCGTAGACCGGAGCCCCGTCATCGAAGAAGGAGTGCTCCCGGGCCTCCACGCCCGCCGACCAGGACGCCGAGCCGAGGAACGCTGCGGACAGGATGTGCTCCATGTGCAGCTCATCCGTCTTGAAGCCGTCATGGTAGTCCGCCTCCGGCTCCGCCACCGCGTTGTAGGCGACCAGGAGCGGCCCCAGCGCCTTGTCCACGAGCAGCTTGAGCTCCAGGTCCGCCTCGTCGGCGTCCAGCCCCAGCTCGGCGTAGGCGGCGAGGCCCGCGGCGTCGGCGGCCGGATCGGAGAACTTCAGCTTCCATTCGGTCGAGAGCCCGTGCGAGGACGCCTGCGACACGAGCGTCCCGGTCGCCGGGTCGAGGGCGCTCTCCTTTCCCCAGTTGAGGTAGAGGGAGCCCTGCAGCCGGTCCGTGACGCCGTACTCCAGCTCCACCCGCTGGTCGAACGCGGAGTACGCCTCCAGGCGGCCCACCCGCCAGGTCGTGGAGACCTCGAATTCGTGCCGGCCCTGCGGCAGGGTCGCGGTCTCGTACGCGTACGCGAAGTGCCGCTCGTTCGCGCGGGCCGTTCCCGCCGCCAGCGCCAGCGCCACGCCCAGGATCCGCCGGGCGGCGCGCCGGGTCAAGGCGTGCGCTCCCGGGTCGCGGCCTCGATCTGGCGCGCAAGGTTCCGCCATTCCTCGAGTTGCGCCGGCGTCGCCGTGCCCGCCTCGAGCTGCCGGCTCAGCCGTGCGGCGAGGGACTGGACGGCCATGAACTGTTCGCCGGGGATGGTCGGCTGGACCACCCCCGTCAGCGGCGCGGCGGCGCCCCGGGCGGCGCGCATCGCCCGCAGGCCGAACAGGCCGATCCCGAGGAGGACGGCCTGCGGCACGCACGATTCCAGCGTCGGGTGGACCCCCAGCAGGGGGAAGGACGGCAGCCAGCGCCAGGTCGTCACGGGGAGCAGGCCGCCCGCCTG
Source organism: uncultured bacterium (assembly GCA_964400385.1). Taxonomy (GTDB): domain Bacteria; phylum Oederibacteriota; class CAKKQC01; order CAKKQC01; family CAKKQC01; genus CAYNUZ01. The sequence continues at coordinate 1,201 of CAYNUZ010000393.1, forward strand.
CAGTTCATGGACGCCCTGGCCGGTGAAGCTGAAGACCAGGACGTACAGCAGCGCGCTGGTCGCGACGAAGAACGGCCGCAGCGGCAGCCGCAGCCCGAGCTGGTACATCGCGATCGAGATCAGCAGCAGCGCGAAGCAGCCCAGCCCGAACCCGATCCAGATGGACTGCCCGGCGTCCGGCGACCCGAAGACGAGGCTCTGGTAGAACAGCACGGTCTCGACCCCCTCGCGGAACACCACGAGGAAACCGACGCCGGCCAGGGTCCAGAGGCTGCCGGACTTGATCGCGCGCGACGCCGTCTGCTGGATGTACCGGTTCCACTTCTCCGCCTGCACGCGGCTCAGGATCCAGTGGGACATGAAGAACAGGACGCCTGCGGCCAGCAGCATCGTGAGGCCCTCGAGCGCCTCCTGCGAGACCGGGGTGATGGACAGCGCCCACTCGGCCAGCCAGGCGACGAGGAAGCTGGCGGCCACGGCGGCCGCCGCGCCCGCGTACAGCCACAGCGTCTGGTCGCGCTTGCCGATCCGGATCAGGTACGTCGCGAGGGCGGCGAGGACCAGGATGATCTCGAACCCCTCGCGCACGATGATGATGAACGACTGGCCCAGCGCGGCCGTCCCGGACAACCCGGTCTCGGCGGCGCGGCCGGAGGCCCGCAGGCCGGACTCGAGGGCGTCGAGGGTGGCGCCGACCCGGTCCGCGGGGACCCCGGCCTGGATCTCCTCCCGCAACCGCCCGAACCGCTCCTCCATCTCGCGCTTGAGCGCGGGCGCCCGCGCCCCGAGGGTCGCCTCCAGGGGCTCGAATCCGTTGAGGTAGGCCTCGATGGCGGCCTGCAGGGCCTCGTCGCGCCGACCCGCGGCCACCGCGACGCGCACCGCGGCCAGGTGCCGGCGGCACGTGGCCAGCGCATCCGCCGACCGGCCGGGATTCGCCGCCGCGAGCACGAGCGCGGGTTCCGTCCGGAGGTAGTCCGTCACGGCGGCGCGGTCGCC
>CAYNUZ010000394.1:0-2183 GCA_964400385.1 uncultured bacterium
CCGGGCCGCTGCCGGTCGCGGCGACCGCCGTCTGGGCGCTCTGGCTCCTCTCGCCCCGGCAGGTCCGCTACGCCCTCATGCTCCTGCCGGTCACCGTGACGGCGCTCGCGCCCGCGGTGGCCGCCGCCGCGGGCCGCTGGCCCGGTGCCTGGCGCCGCGCCACCTGGCTGCTTCCCGCCGTCCTGCTGGTCCAGCTCCAGGTCTCCTTCGCGGCGCTCTACCTCTGGGTCAATCCGCTCTACGTGGCGGGCGGCATGATCGGCCGCGGGGAATACCTCGCCCGGATCATGGAGCCGCGCGATTCCCGGACCGGGCGCTCGCTGTACTGCGACCTGCCCCGCGCGTTCGCCGGGGTCCTGCCCGCCGCGGCGCGGACCTACATGCTCGGCGACGCGAAGGTCTACTACCTGCCCGGCGCCTGGCGGGTCAACGCCCTCTTCAATCCGCCCCTGCTGGCCCGGGTCCTCCGCGCCTCGCGCACCCCCGCGGAGGCCGCGAAGCGGTTCCGGCAGCGCGGCATCACGCATATCCTCTACAACGTGGGCGGCTCGATCCATATCGAGTACACCCACCACCTCTTCGCCTGGACCGACCGCGAGTTCGCGCTGCTGGAGCGGTTCGTGGCCGCCTGGTGGCGGCCGCTGGGGAGTGTCGCCGATTCCGACGGCGATCCCATGTACCTGCTCTACGCCCTGGCGCCGGGCCGGTACGCCGATCCCCCGTACCTGCCCGGGCTCGACACGCGGCTGGCGGGGGTCGAGACCCAGGTGCGGGACGGGGACCGGCCGGGGGCCGTGCTGGCGGCGGCGGCGCTGGCGCGGGAATATCCCTCCTCCGGCTGGATCCGGCGGCGGACCCGCGCCACGCTGGTTCCGCGCGCCCCCGGGGGCGCGCGATAATGGCCCCATGAGCGAGGGCGGGCCGTCGGCGATCCACCTGGACCGCGTGTCCAAGTCCTACACCCTCTGGCGCCGGCTGCGCCGCCGCACCGGCCGGGGGATCGAGGACGTGTCCCTTGCCGTCCCCCCCGGGATCATTTTCGGGCTACTGGGCCTGAATGGGGCCGGCAAGACCACGACGATGAAGCTCCTCGTGGGCCTCCTGCGGCCGGATGCCGGCACGGTGCGCGTGCTGGGGGGCGCGCCCGGCGACCCGGCCGTCCGGGCGCGGATCGGGTTCCTGCCCGAGCTGCCCTACCTGCCGCTGCAGCTGGACGCCCGGACGCTCCTCCTGGCCTACGGCCGGATGAGCGGCCTGGCGGGCCGCCACCTCGGCAACCGGGTGGACGCCGTGCTGGAGACCGCGCGGTTGCGGAGCCGGGACCGGGAGCCCCTGCGCGAATTCTCGAAGGGGATGCTCCAGCGGGTGGCGATGGCCCAGGTCCTGCTGCACGAACCGGCGGCCGTCTTCGCGGACGAGCCGCTCTCCGGCCTGGATCCCGAGGGCATCCGGGAGATGCGCGAGCTGCTGCTGGAGCTGAAGGCGCGGGGCGTGACGGTCTGCCTCAACTCCCACCAGATCGCCGAGGTCGAGCGGGTCTGCGACCGGGTCGCGGTGATGGCCGCGGGGCGGCTGGTGCGGACGGGGACGACGGGGGAGCTGCTCGCCTCGGCGCCCGTGCGCCGGTACCGCGTCACCGTGCTGGCCCGCGCCGGCCGGGGGAACTGGGAGGCGGCCGAGCTGGAGACCGACGAGCGGGGCCTGGCCCCGGCCCTGGCCCGGCATCGCCGCCGGGGCGACCGCATCCTCCAGATCCTGGCGGTCCGCGGCTCGCTCGAGGAAGTCCTGCTGGAGACGGTGCGGCATGCGGGCTGAGGGGGCGGGGCCGCGTCCGGTGGCGCGCGGCCTTGTGCGCTATGTCCTCGTCATGCTGGTGCGCGGCCGGCTGGTCGCGCTGCTGGCGGGTGCGGGGGCGGCGGGGATCCTCGCCAGCTTCATCCTGACCTATCTCACGCCGGGGACCGAGCGGCGGACCTTCCTCGATGCGGCCTACCTCTGGATCGAGGGGCTCGCCGTGCTGGCCCCGGTGCTGGGTTCGACCATGCTCATGGTACAGGAATTCGACCAGCGCACGCTCTGGCTGGTCCTCGTGCGCCCGGTCTCGCGCGGGGCCTACACCCGCGGCCGGTGGGCCGGGCTGTCCGCGGCCGCGGCGGGCGTGGTCACGGCCGCCGCGGTGCTGC
>CAYNUZ010000395.1:0-2165 GCA_964400385.1 uncultured bacterium
TCCCACGTCAGCGTGCGCGGATCGGCCGCGGGCGCCGCCGCCCGGCAGGCCCGCTCCGCCGCCACGAGGTCCGCCGCCTCCGGTCCCGCGGCGCCGGCCGGGATCCGGAGGGCCACGAGCGCGTCCAGGGTTCCGGTCAGCGGCAGGCGGTCGAGCATGGCTCCGCCCAGTATCGCAGAGGCCGGACGGGGGGCCGGCGGGCCGCCCCGTTCGCTTGGAGCGGAAAATGCTTTCTGCTATCGTAGGTCCAGTTTCATGCTCACCTGCGCGTCCGCCTCACGCCCGGCCGCCACGGGATCCGCCCGTGGGTGATCCCACGCTGCCGCCGCCGGTGACCGGGCCCGTGAACGCCAAGAACATCGGGTTGCGCGAGGTCTTCGTGGCCGACACGAAGGTGAGCGAGGTGGACGGCACCCGCGGCAAGCTCGTGTACCGCGGGTACACGATCGAGACGCTGGCGGCGAACTCCACCTTCGAGGAGACCGCCTACCTGCTGCTCCACGGCCGGCTGCCGACGAAGGCGGAGCTGGACCTCTTCGACGCGTCGCTGCGCAAGGAGCGGTGGATCCCGCAGGTCCTCGTCGAGAGCTTCCAGAAGCTCCCCCACTCGATCCCCTCCATGGACATCCTCCAGGGCACGGTGCCGATCTTCGCGGGGTACGACCAGGAGGCGGCCGCGGAGACGCGGGACGCGAACCTGCGCAAGGCGGTGCGGCTGATCGCGAAGCTGGCGACCTCCGTGGCCGCCTGGGCGCGGCTGCGCGAGGGCAAGGAGCCGGTGGCGCCGCGCGAGGACCTCTCGCACGCCGCGAACTTCCTCTACATGGTGAACGGCACGGTCCCGGACCCGGACACCGCGAAGGTGTTCGACACGGCCCTGATCCTGCACGCCGACCACCAGTTCAACGCCTCGACGTTCACCTGCCGGGTGGTGGCCTCGACCCGCGCGCACATGTACGCCTCGGTGGCCGCGGGCATCGGCGCGCTGTCCGGGCCCCTCCACGGCGGCGCGAACGAGGAGGTCATGAAGATGCTCAAGGAGATCGGGACGCCGGACCGCCTCGACCCGTGGGTGAAGGAGCGGATGGACGGCGGGGGCCGGATCATGGGCATGGGCCACGCGGTCTACAAGACGATGGACCCGCGGGCCAAGATCCTCAAGACGATGGCCGCGGGGCTGGTGGCGCGCTCGAAGGACAAGGCCTGGTTCGAGCTGTCGGAGAAGCTCGAGACGGTCGCGCGCCGCGAGTTCGACGCCCGCGGCAAGACGCGCCTGCACCCGAACGTGGACTTCTACAGCGCCTCGGTCTACAACGCGATGGGCATCGCCACGGACCTCTTCACCCCGGTCTTCGCGGTCTCGCGCATCGCCGGCTGGTGCGCGCACGTCATCGAGGAGAAGTTCGCCGAGGCCCAGCCCAAGCCCGCCCTCTACCGCCCGGAGGCCACGTACACCGGCCCGGGGCCCGACCTCGAGGGCCTTCCCTACACCGCGCTGGCACAGCGTTCCTGAGCGGTTTCACCCCCCGGTTTGATTGACACCGGGGAAGGCCCCGTGTTAAGTTTCATCGTCGGTACCGGTACACTTTGAGTACTTTCACAGATCTGTTCAAGGAGGATATCCGTATGAAGTTGATCAACACCTGCGCGGCCGGGGCGCTGCTCGTCACGATGGTGACGGGCTGCACGGTCCGCCTCGTCGACTTTACCGCCATCAGCACGAAGAACGTCCGCCTGCCGAGCGAGGGCCGTGGCCCGCGCGCGAAGGGCAGCGACTGCAAGGTCTTCGGCATCCCGAACATGAAGGAAGCCATTGACCGCACCATCGAAGGCGCCGGCCCTGACTACGACATGCTGGTCGACGGCGTGCTGTACCAGACGACGATGCCCTTCCACAACTGCTTCACGATCGAGGGAACCCCGATCAACTCGAAGCGGGCCGTGGCGATGGGTGAGAAGCTGCCGGAAACGGCCTGGGCCCACAGCCAGCCGAGCGGCAACTAAGCACGACCCCCCGCCACCTGGCGGGGGTGCAGGACCGGGGCCGGCGGCCCTCCCGCAAGGGAGGCCGCCGGCCTTCGGCATTCCGGCAGGACCCGGAACCCTGGGACGGAACTGACCGGCGCGCGGTCCGGGCAGGCGGAGGGTGTTCGGGCACGCGCCCC
>CAYNUZ010000396.1:0-2165 GCA_964400385.1 uncultured bacterium
CTGCCGCCGGGATCCGTGCTGGCCGCCGACGCGCCGGTGGTGAAGGTGGACGCGATCCAGTCCTTCGTCACCACGCAGGCGAAGCTCATCGACCAGAAGCTGCTCGAATTCGGGATCACCGGCCGAGTGGTGAGCATCACGTCGGGGCCGAGCGTGATCCTGTTCGAGTGGGAGCCCGCGGCCGGCGTCAAGGTCAGCCGGCTGGAGACCCTGCGCGACGACCTCAAGCTGGCGCTGAAGGCGGAGCGGATCCGGATGGTGGTGCCGCTGCCCGGCAAGGGGACGGTGGGAATCGAGATCCCGCATCCCTCGCCCGCGGGCGTCACGCTCGGGGCGCTCCTCGCGGGCCACGCCTCCCCCCGGACCGCCGCGGACCTGCCCATGTTCCTCGGCCGGGTGCTGACGGGGGAGACCCTGGTCGCGGACCTCACCCAGATGCCGCACCTGCTGATCGCGGGCACCACCGGGTCCGGCAAGAGCGTATGCATCCACACGCTGCTGGTCAGCCTGCTGATGACCCGGACGCCCGACGAGCTCCGCCTCCTGCTGGTGGACCCCAAGCGGGTGGAGATGATCGCGTACCGCGAGGTGCCGCACCTGCTGGCGGAGGTCGTCACGGATCCCCGGATCGCGGTCCTGAAGCTGCGCTGGATCGTGGCCGTCATGGAGGCGCGGTACAAGCTGCTGGCGCACCACGGGTGCCGCGACCTGCACGCGTTCAACCAGCGGGTGGCGGGGGAGGGGCTGGTGCCCGACCCCGGGCTGGAGCAGGGCGCGGTCACGTCGCGGGCCGGGCTGCCGTGGATCGTGGTGGCGATCGACGAGCTGGCCGACCTCATGGTGGCCAAGGCGCGGGACGTGGAGGACGCCCTCCAGCGGCTCGCCCAGATGGCCCGGGGGGTGGGCATCCACCTCGTCGTCGCCACCCAGCGGCCGTCGGTGGACGTCCTCACGGGCGTCATCAAGGCCAACATGCCCTCGCGGCTCTCCTTCCGCGTGGCGACCGGGATCGACTCGCGGACCATCCTCGACTCGACGGGAGCGGAGCAGCTCCTCGGGAAGGGGGACATGCTGTTCTCGCCGACCGGGGCGCCCGAGCCCACACGGGCCCAGGGGGCCTGGCTGTCCCCTGCGGAGATTGCGCGGGTGATCGGGCACTGGACCGGGCAGGGCGTCCCCGAGTTCGCGCCGGACGACGCCGCCGGTGCCGGGCCGGAGGCCGGCGACGGGGGCGACGGGGAAGAGGATGCCCTGTACGAGGAGGCGGTGGGGGTGGTGGTGCGCAGCGGCGAGGCCTCGGTGTCCATGCTCCAGCGCAAGCTCTCCATCGGGTTCGCCCGGGCGGGACGGCTGATCGACCTCATGGAGCGCCGGGGCGTGGTCGGCCCCAAGCAGGGCAGCAAGGTCCGGGAGATCCTGGGCGGGCGGCCGCCGTCCGGCGGGGACGGAACATGACGGGAGGGCGCTGGCTGGCGGCCTGCCTGCTCCTGGCGCCGGCCGGCACGGGCGCGGCCCCGGCCCTGACCGGGACCGCCACGGGCGGCGACCTGGACCGGGTGCTCCGCCGGGTCGAGGCGGCGGAAGCGGGATTGCGCGACGTGTCGCTGAAGTTCAGCCAGCGCACCACGCTCAAGGCCACGGCGGACGTCCAGGTCACCACGGGCGAGCTGGCGGTCCTCCGCCGCCCGGAACGGTTCCGCGTGACGTTCCTCACCCCGGTCAGCCAGGTCGCGGCCTACGACGGGACGGCGCTCACGGTCTACTTCCCGGACGCCGGGCAGGCCTTCCGGCAGAAGGCGTCCGCGGAGCAGCTCGCGCAGATGCTCGGGGTGAATCCCGCCGCGCCGGTGCGGAGCTTCCGGCGGGGGTATACGGCGGCCCTGGAGGACTGCGATCCGTCCGCGTGCCGCCTGGCGTTCAGCCGGCCGGCGCCCTCGGCGCTGACCTGGCACGTCACTGTCAGCGCGTCCACGTGGCTCATGAGTGAGGCGTGGTTCGAGAACGCCGAGGTGAAGGTGGTGCTCCAGTGCTACGATTACGTCGTGAACCGCCGCCTGTCGCCCGCGAGCTTCCGCCTCGCGCTCCCGGCCTCCGTCGAGATCCAGGAGGGGCTGCCGCAGCTCCTGGGCGGGGCGCCCCCCGCGGAGGCGGTCGCGGTGTCCGCC
>CAYNUZ010000397.1:0-2163 GCA_964400385.1 uncultured bacterium
TGGCGCGGGGCGAGATGGCGGTGGCCGCGCTCCATGCCGCGCTTCTCGACGGCGGTCTGGCGGCGCTGGTGCTGGAGGACCCGCCCTCCACGCTCGACGCGCCGTCGGCGCGGGACGGCCGGGGCCCGGCAGTCGAGCTGCTCGGGGCGCTGCGGATCGCCGACCTTGACCAGGTCGCCGGGCTGCTCGCCCCCCTTGACCTGACCATTCGCGGCGGAGCGCCGGACGTGTGGGCACGCGCGGAGGCGCTGTACGGCGCCGGCGGAAGTGCCGCGGCGTTCCATCGGATACGATTGGACGCATGACCCCCGCCTCGCCGGTGGAGCTCAAGACCCGCATGCCCGGGCCCCGGCAGGTGGACCTCGATCCGTGTCCCCGGCCTCCGCTGCCGGGGCCGGGCGGGATCGTACTCCGGACGGTCCAGACCCTGATCAGCCCGGGCACGGAGCTCGCGTTCTACACCGGGACCCACGTGGGGCTGCCGGACCCCGCGAACAAGTGGGCGAAGTACCCATTCGCGCCGGGGTACCTCGGATTCGCCGAGGTCACGGACGCCGGACCGCGTGCGAAGGGGTTCCGGAAGGGGATGACCGGGCTGGCGTCGGTGCCGCACCAGACCTGGACCGCGGTCGAGGACCCCGCCGGGTTGTTCATCCCCTTCCTGCCGGTCCCGAAGCGGCTGGATCCCGCCCATGCCCTCTTCACCGGGCTGGTGCACGTCTCGCTCACCGCGGTCCGGGCCTCGGCGCTGCCGCGCGGCAGCACGGTGGTGGTGCTCGGGCTGGGCATCGTCGGGAACCTCGCGGCCCAGCTCCTGCAGTTGTTCGGCCGGCGGGTCGTGGGCGTGGACCTCAGCGCGCCGCGCCGGGCGGCGGCGAAGGCGTGCGGCATCAAAATGGTGGTCGGCGGGCCGGGCATCCCCACCGCCGACGCGGTGGCGACCGCGCTCAAGGGCGCCAAGGTGGACGGGGTGGTCGAGGCGACCGGCATCCCCGGGCTCGTCACCGAGGCGCTTGACCTCGTGCGGCCGGGCGGCGAAGTGGTCTTCCTCGGCTCCACCCGCGGCAAGGTGGAGGTAGATGTCTACAAGCACATCCACCGCAAGGGCGTGGTCCTGCGTGGCGCCCACGCCGCCCTGCAGGCCGGGTTGCCGCCCAAGTGGCCGGACCCCAAGGCGCACCGGTGGTGCCTCGCGCAGCTCGCCTCCGGCAAGGTCAGGGTCGGCCCGCTCATCACGCACCGCATCGCGCCCACTGGCATCCCCGCCGCCTACGCCGGCCTCCTGAACGATCCGGACCACTACCAGGGGGTCGTGATCGGGTGGAATGGCGGAGCCGGCAGGGTATAAAGGAACGCGTGCCGATCAATCCCTCGTACCTCGACCACCGGCTGACGGACGCGGAGCGCGCGTTCTTCAACGAGAACGGGTACCTGATCCTGGAGGGCGTGCTGACCCCGGACCGGGTGCAGGCGCTGACGGCGCAGGTGGACAAGACGTACGCGGAGAAGGTGGCGAAGGGGCATGACCCGAAGACCGCGCTCTTCTACCCGAACTTCATCCCGGACCACGAGCTGTACGCCGACCTCGTGGACGAGCCGCGGATCCTCCCGAAGGTGTGGGGGATCCTGGGCTGGAACATCTACCTGTATCACGCGCACCTGATCGTGACGCCGCCAACCGGGAAGACCCCCGACGACGCGACGCTGGGGTGGCACCAGGACAGCGCGCGGGTGAACCAGGAGATGGAGAGCCATCCGCGGCCGCGGCTCTCGTTCAAGGTGGCGTACTTCCTCTCGGACGCGTCGGAGGCGGGCCGCGGCAACTTCTGGATCATCCCGAAGAGCCACCTGCTGGACACGCTGGCGATGCCGGAGGGCGGCAAGGGCCAGCCCGCGGGCGCGATGCCGGTTCGGGTGAAGCCGGGGGCGGCGGTGTTCTTCGACCGGCGGCTCTGGCACTCCGCCAGCCCCAACTGGTCGGAGGTCACCCGCAAGGTCCTCTTCTACGGGTACGGGTACCGGTGGATCCGGACGAAGGACGACATGACCGTACAGTCCCTGTGGGAGCGCAGCGACCCGGTGCGGCGGCAGCTCCTGGGCGACGGGATCAACTGCAACGGCCACTACAATCCCACCGACGCGGACGTCCCGCTCCGCGGCTGG
>CAYNUZ010000398.1:0-2146 GCA_964400385.1 uncultured bacterium
CCCGGGGCCGGGGCCGGCGCGGCCGCGGCGGGCTTGCCCGGCTCGCGCGCGATCAGCGAAACCATCATCTGCGGTGCGATGCCGTCGCTCATGAGCGTGATCGCCTGCGCGAACCGGCCCGCGCTGCCCGGCGCCTTGTCGTCGCCGCTCTGGCCTTCGAGGACCTCCGTGGCCTTGAGCACGCTGCCGTCCCTGCGCGAGATCCAGGCCTCCCCGCTGCCGGAGAACGTGACCTGGGCGCCGGAGCCCAGGGTCTGCTTCACCGCCGGGATGGAGACGCTCAGGCGTTCGCAGGTCTCGGCGCCGAGCGGCGCCTCGCCTTCGTAGGTGTAGAACTTGTCGAAGGCGACCTCGGACTGCTGCTGCAGGAGCATCCGGTGGACCTCCACCTTCCACTTCTCGCCCTTCTTGACCCGGCCCGTGGGCGGGGCAATTTCCAGGAGCTCCAGGCCGGCCGGAAACGGCGGCCCCTGCCAGCGCGAGAGCCGGCGCTGGGCACTGGCCTTGAACGACACCTTCTGGCCGGCCAGCTGGCTGCCCCGCGGCTTCTCGTCCACTTCATACCGTCCTTCGAGGATCTCGCCGTCCACCTGCATCCAGCCCTCCGCCTCTTCCGCGCCCGTGCGCGTCTTCAGCTTGAGGTCGATGCGCGAGGACATCGCGGCGCCGCCGGGGGCGGAGGGACCGGCCGCCGCGGGCGCGGTGGCCTCGACCAGGACGCGCCACGTGGACTCCTGCCCCGCCTTCGGGTGCGCCTCGAGCGCGGCGCCGCTCCGGCCGATCAGCGCGGTCACCCGGTCACAGCCCGCCGCCCCGAAAAGCAGAAGGCCCGCGGCCACCAGGCCCGCAGGCAACACTCGCCCCGCCGATTTCCCGGAATCATCCATGAAACCCACCCTGTTCCCACAATAGCACGCACGTTCCCGCCCCGGTAGCGTGCCGGCCGCGTTTTTTGCGGTTTTCCCGCCCCGGGCCACTACGGGTGGGGGCCGCCGGGCGCCGCGGGATCAGGGGCTGGGGCGCACCAGGATGTCAGGCCGCTCATAGGTGGCCCCGTCCACGACGACCTTGCGCAGCGGCCAGCCGGGCACCCGGGTCAGGATCTCCGGGCCGTGGGGCCCGACCAGGAACGTGTCCTCCACCTTCACCCCCGCCAGCGTGGGGTTGAACGCGAGCGCCATGCCCTCCACGACCGGCTCCGGCGACTCGGGGCCGGCCAGGAACTCCCGCTCGAAGTACCCGATCGGGCCGCCCTGGTGATGCGCGCGCCACTCCTCGGGGTAGCCCTCCCGGCTGTACGCCTCCGCGCCCCGGGCGAACACGTCCTTCAGCGGCGTTCCGGGCCGGCTGGCCGCGAGGTACGCCGCGTCCACCGCGGCACAGGACTGCATCCGGCGCGCGACGTCCTGGGACAGCGCGCCGAAGTGCACCAGGCGCGACACCGCCACCACCAGCCCCCAGCGCTCCGCGCAGAGGTTGACGAGGACGGTGGACTTGACCCGCGCGTCCGTGGGCGTCAGGTGCCGGTACGCCGCCAGGCGGTCGTCCGAACCGACCAGCAGGACCGTGGGGGTGATCGCCTGCGGCGACAACCGGGCCGCCAGGCGGCCGGCGATCTCGGTCTCCCGCATCCCGGGCGTGAGGTCGCGGCAGGTGTCCGCCACCGCCTGCGCGCACCGCGGCCCGAGCCACCGGTACCGGCGCATCTCCACCACGGTGAGGGGAAACCGGGCCCGCGCCAGCGCCGCCGAGATCTCCGTGCACCCGGCCACCGGCCCGTCGGCCCCCATATGCCCCGTGGCGGAGAGCCCCGCCAGCGTCCGCAGGCGCTCGTCGGCCCCGCCCTCCAGCCCCGCGAACCAGGGGAAGCGCCGTTCCTCGTACCCGAGGCGGCCGAGCCCCTCCTCCGTCATCAGCCGCGAGGCTTCCATGTTGCTGCTGACCAGCACCTTGCGGCCGTCCCGGAACAGGACAAGCCAGACCGGGCTCTCGGCCTGGGCGCCCACGATGCGGGTGTCCGACCCGCCGAGGATCCAGGCGTGATTCCGCCACTTCGTCAGGACGACGGCATCCAGGTGCTGCGCCTCCAGGAGCGCCGCGAGGCGCGCCTCCTTCCCCCGCACATCGCCCCGCCGCTCACCCTCCG
>CAYNUZ010000399.1:0-2130 GCA_964400385.1 uncultured bacterium
CACTCCGGCGAGTGCCGTGGCCTCGAATAGCGCCGGCCGCGCCGGAATCCCGGAATCGACAATCGCTCCGGGACATGCTCCTTGTCGTGCCATTCGTAGAACTGCGTCCGGCCCTCCTCGGCGACGTCGTTCCAGACGAGAACCGCCGCCTCACCCAGCAACGCCGTCCCGGTGCCGCCGTCGATGTCGAATGCGGATGCGCTGGTCATCGTCCGGAGAAGTCCGGCTCGCGCTTCGCGAAAAATGCGGCCACGCCTTCCCGCAGGTCGCTGCTGTCGTAGATCTGCTGCTGAAGTACCGTCGACATCGACAATACCGCTTCGGTTGGCAGATCCTGAGCGGCGCTGACCAGTTGTTTGGCGAATCGATTGGACAGCGGACCCCGCTTCGCGATCGTCGTCGCGAAACCGCACGCACCGTCGAGCGCCCTTCCCTCCTCTATGGCGCCCTTGACGCGTCCCCCGCCGCCGGGCGCGGACAGTCCCCGCCCCCACCCGGCGCCGCGTTCGCAGGCAGGTCTGGAGTAGGGGCGGCCCTTGTGCTGGAGTTTCGCCCTTTTGAGGATTCAGGAAGGGGGCAACGAAGTCGACAGCGCGGGGTGAAAGGAGCACGGCCAGCCAACCGAAGCACGGGGTAACCACACCACCGGGCGAGGGAAGGCCGGCCGTGCAACCTACATATCTCCCTTCGTCTCTTCGGTCCATTCTCTTCACCTTCCGGCCCTGTTTCACCGCGCCATCGTTCGGCAACTTCGTGGCGCTGGTCTTGGGGTTCGTGCTCGCGCCGGGCCGGCGCTGGATCTCCCGCGCCATCGGCGCCCCTCGGCTCCTGGGCCCCCGCAAGCACCACTCGACCTTCTACCGGTTCTTTTCTCGCGCACGCTGGGAGCCGGACGTTGTGGGCCGATGCCTCTTTGGCCTCGTGGCGGGCCTGCTGCCGCGCGAGATCGATCTCTTGGTCGATGACACCCTGTGTCGACGCGCCGGGCCACGGATCTTCGGAGTCGGCGCCCACGTGGACTTGATCAACAGCCGCTACCAGCGCCGGGGGCGGGCGGGCAGCTTCATGGCCTTCGCCCTGGGCGTGGACTGGGTGGTCCTGGCCGTCTGGATCCCCCTGCCGTGGAACCCTCAGCGGGGCCTGGCCCTGCCGCTCTTGGCTCGCCTGTACCGAACCCGAAAGACCTGCCCCAAGGCCCGCTACCGCAAGCGAACCGAGCTGGCCCGCGAGATGATCGAGATCTTCGCCACCTGGCTCCCTGCGGGCTATACGGCTCATCTGGTCACGGATCGGGAGTACGCCTGCGGGCCGGTGCTCAAGGACCTGCCTGGCGGCGTGCACTTCACCGGCCCCATGGATCCCAAGGCGGCCCTGTTCTCCCGGCCCATGCCACGGCCCGGCCGTGGCCGGCCCCGCACGAAGGGCCGCCGGCTCGCCTCTCCGCAACAGAGGTTCAAGGGCCGTGGGTGGAGGCGCCACCAGGTCCGGCTCTACGGAGCGGAGGTCCCTCTCCTCCTGAAGACCTTCGTGTGCCTCTGGCCCACCGTGCTGAGGACCCGAGCCGTGCGCGTCTATCTCACCCACGATCCCCGCGGCAGGTACCAGGACCGGGCCTACTTCTCCACCGCCCTCGATCAACCCGCCGAGGAGGCCTTGGCCCGCATCGCGCGGCGCTGGGAGCTCGAGGTCGCCTTCCGAAACGGCAAGCAGTCCTTCGGCTGGACGGACCCGCAGAACGGCTGGTCGCGGGGCCGTCGTCCACGGCGTTGCGCACAGGCCGCCTCCTCTCGCACCTTCCCCTTCCTGCTGATGGCCTATTCCATCACCGTGGCCTGGTACCTGCGCCACGGCCGGCCCGCAGAGGACGTCACACGGGCGCGCAAGGCCCGCCCTTGGCACCGCCACAAGCGGGAGCCCTCCTTCGACGACATGCTCGGATCCCTCAAGCGCGAGATCTGGCGTCACCAATTATTCAGGGGTCACCTCGCGAGGCAGACCCGGCGAAAAATCCTCGCCCTCTTACCCATCCTCGATTCCGCCGCATGAAAAGGGCGAAACTCCAGCCTTGTGGCCGCCCGCGGGTCGAGGAACGCGGGCGGCGCCGCGTCCCGCTCGTGAGCGTGACGGCGA
>CAYNUZ010000400.1:0-2123 GCA_964400385.1 uncultured bacterium
TCCAGCGCGTCGAAGGCCGGCCGCCCCCGGACCAGCCGGACCGCGGCGACGCCCGCGACGGCGTAGGCCGCCAGCTCGAGGTTGGTGACTCCGAAGGCCCCGAGGTGGAACAGCGGTGTGCGCCACTCGAACGGGAGCTGCGCGAGGAGGAGGGCGGGGAGCGCCGGGGGCATCGGGTGAAAGTACGATAGCATGGTCGCCATGCCGTCCCGCCTGGCCGCGGTCTGCTTCGACCTCGACGGACTGCTCGTCGACACCGAAGGCTATTACTACGAGGCGCACCGTTCCATCCTGGCCGAGCACGGGGTCACGATGTCCCTCGAGGCCTACGCGCGCACGTGGATCATCCGCGGCACCCACTGGGCCGACGAGGTCCGGCGCCACGGGCTCACGGCGGATCCGGCGCAGCTCGCCGAGGAGTCCCGCCGCCGCTTCCGGGCCCTGGTCGAGGCGGAATTGCGGCTGATGCCCCACGCCCGCGAGACGCTCGCGGCGGCGGCGGCGCATCATGCCACCGCGCTCGTCACCAACACCCCGCGGCGCGAGGTCGAGCTGATCCTGGACCGCGTGGGGATCCGGCCGTTCCTCCACCACCTGGTCTGCCGCGAGGACTACCCGGAGGCCAAGCCGGCCCCGGACGGCTACCTCGCCGCGGCCGCCCGCGTGGGTGCGCCGCCGTCCGCGTGCCTGGCGCTGGAGGACTCCCCGCGGGGCGTCCGCGCGGCGGTGGCGGCCGGCATGCCCGTGATCGCGGTCGTCAACGCCCTGACCCGGTTCGAGCCGCCGGTCGGCGCCCGGCGGGTGCTCCAGAGCCTGGCGGAACTCGACCTCGAGGCGTTCGCCTCAGAGTTTTGAGAGGAGGTCCGCGAGCCGCACGTCCGGGTCGTCGAGGGGCATTGCCGGGATCTCCACCTCCGCCACGGCGGTCATGCCCAGCCCCTTGAGGTACGCCCGTTCCGGCTTGACCGCCAGCGTGAGCGTCTCCCCGGTGGGGAGGGAGACCGGAAGCAGGGCGACCTCCACGGCGCGGTCGGCCTCCCGGGCCGTGTAGGCCGGCCGGTCGGCGGCGTGCAGGTGCAGGTAGTCCTCCGCGGTATGGCCTTCGAGGGGGGTGGGATGGCGCAATCCCGCCTCGGATATGTGCACGAAGACCTCGAAGCCCAGCGGCGGCCGGGCCGAGGTCCGGATCTCGCCGAATGCGCGCTCGCCCTGCACCCCGTCCAGCCGGGCGGCCACGAGGGCCGGATCGAGCCGCTCCACGACGAACGCCAGGGTCCCCGCGGTCCGTCCCGTCGGCGACTCCCCGATGACCGGGAAGCGCAGCTCCACCGGAGGCACCACCGCCACCGCCGTCCAGCCCCCGGCGCCGAAGGTATGCAGCGCGTTCTCGTCGATCGCCACCCCGGCGTTGTAGAGGCGGCCGTACTTGACGTGGACGCGGAAGGGCTGGCGCACGTACCGGGCCTTGACCCAGGCCCCGACCAGGTCGTCCCGGCCGTTCAGCCGCGAGGCGCGGTTGGTCACCTCGTTCAGGAAGTCCCCGGTGGTGACGTCGCGGTAGATCTCCCCGACCGAGAGGCCCACCCCGATCTTGAACCCGATCTTGGGATGGAGGCTGCCCTGGACGCTGAGGACCGCGCGCTTGAGCGCGTCGAACGGCGAGCGCGAGTAGATCCGGCCGTCCCCGACCTCCTTGCGCCAGAGCGGCTCGAACCCGGCCTCGTTGACCTGCTTGAGCATCCGGCCGTAGAGCTCCAGGGCGTTGCTGAGGGTCTGCTGGGTGGACAGCTCCGTGGACCCCACGACGTCGATGAAGTACACGGCGGCCGAGTTGGCGGTCCCGAGCACCAGCGAGGGGAAGACGTCGTCGTAGGCCACGCACGCGTTCTGGCTCCACTTGTCCCGGAGCTGCGCCGGCGTGTACAGTGAGGCCGGGTCGAGCGGGGGGAGGTCCAGCCGGGACAGCCGGTGGTATTCGAGGGCGTCCACCTTGAGCCGCAGGTACCCGTTGAGCAGGCGCGGCGTGTCGTGGAGGTCGTCGCCCCGGGAGGCGGCGAAGGGGGGGAGCGCCGCCAGGGCCGCCCGCACCGGCCGCGCCCGGCGCAGCGCGCGCCGCTGGGCGC
>CAYNUZ010000401.1:0-2120 GCA_964400385.1 uncultured bacterium
ACACGGCGACGGGGAGTCCCGCAGGATCGTGCCGCCCGGCCCGTCCAGCGCCACCCCGTCCCCGGTCAGCTCCTGCGCCAGCAGGGTGCCGCGCCCGCGCCGCCAGAAGAGCAGCGCGCCTCCGCGGCCCGCGGGCGCCATCCCCAGGATCTCCTCCCCCGGTTCCTCCGCCGCGACCTTCACGTCCGCCCCGCCCCAGGTCCGCCGGCCCGCGGCATCGAGCCGCTGCGCGTAGAGGTCGCGGGTGTCCCGGCAGCACAGGTGGCGGTTCCGGTTTTCCTCCCAGGCGAGGACCGCACCGCCGGCCCCGTCCGGCGCGGCGCGGACCACCCACTTGAAGGAATCGGTGGCCGTGACCTCGACCCCGGCGAGCGGCCAGGCGAGCCCCGCCGGCGCGGCCCGCCCGGCGGCGGCCGCGAGGAGGAGGACGGTGGGAAGCGTCATGCCATCACTATAGGAGCAACCCCGGCGGGCTGTACTATAATCACCTGTCGGATTGATTGATGCGGTCGTAGCTCAACTGGAAGAGCGTCAGCCTCCGAAGCTGAATGTTGCAAGTTCGAACCTTGCCGACCGCGGCCTTCTCCATTATTTCCTGAAGGGGAACTCGTCCAGCACCGCCGCGACGGCGGCGGCGGCGACACTCTCCTGGGAGTTGCCCGCGTCGGGGCGCGATTCGAGGTAGGCCGCCTCCCAGACCGGCTCCCCCCCCGCGATCTTCACCAGCGCCACCTTCAGCCCGCAGTTGAGCCAGCGGGCGGCCTCGCCGCCGCCCCGGGCGGACACCCCGCCGTCCAGCCCGTTGACTGCGAGCCGTTTCGCGCTCGCCCCGAATTTCACCACCGACACCACCAGGACCGCGTCGCACTCGGACACCCGGCCCAGCTCGGCGACCGGCCGCGGCGGCAGCGTCCCGTTGAGCCAGTATTCGCGCAGGATCACGGTGGTGAGCAGGGCCATCCGCTCCCGCGCGGGGCCCGGGGCCGCGAGATCCTTCACCTCCGGCCGGGCGACGGCGGGCAGCCGGTCCTTGAGCGCCGCGTGGACCACGGCGTTGATCTCCGCGCCGTTGAACGGGCGCGTGCCCTGGGCGGCGTCGCGGTCCGGCATGGCCCCCGGGGCCAGCTGGGGAAAGGCCAGCCCGACCGCCCGCGGCCGCCAGCCCCCGGCGCCCGCGCCCAGCCGCGCGATCACGCCCGATTTCGCCCGGCTGCCCGCGCACCCCGCGAGGAGCGCCGCGGCCAGCGCGAGCGCGACCTTAATGATGCGCGAGCGAGCTGGCATACACGAATTCTACCCCGTCGCGCCGGGCCTCCGGGATGCGCCGCTCGAGCATGTCGAGCGTGGACTTGAAGTGGTGGTGGCCGATCCCGATGGCCTGGCCCCGCCGGCGCGCAATCTTCAGCAGGAGGGTGAACGCCTGGTCGATCTGGCCCGGCCCGCGGTCGGCGTCGAGGAACACCGTGCGCCGCTCCCACCGCAGCCCGGCGTCGTGCGCGGCCTGGTAGGCCACCGTCCCCTCGGTCGTCCCGCTGTCGAGGAAGACCGGATTGCGCGGCTTGAGCGCCGCCATGACCTCGTCCATCAGGGCCCGGTCGGCCGTGGCCGTGGAGCCCTCGTGGTTGTTCATGCCCACGGCCATGGGCAGGTCCTCGTACGCCCGGTTGATGCGCGCCGTCACCTCGGCCTGCGGCTGGCCGGCCATGATCGCGATCCGGTACTCGGGGACGTCCGGCAGCCGGAAGGGCGACTGCATCGGCATGTGGATGAACACCTCCTTCCCGTTCGCCGCGGCCATGGCCGCGCAGGCCCGGGCGTGCGGGGTCAGGGGGATGATGGCGCAGGTCAGGCGGCAGGGCAGCGCCACCACGCGGCGCGCGGAATCGAGCCGGTACCCGATGTCGTCGATCACGATCGCCACGAAGACCTGCCGGACGAGGCGGACCTCGGCGCACGCCCGGCCGTCGGGCCAGGCGAACGACAGGGTCAGGGCGTCCGGCGCCGGCTGGGCGGCGGTGAGCGCCAGCCCGAGGGAGGCGGCGAGCCGCTCCGCCTCCCGGCGCAGGGTGGTCCGCCCGCGGCTGGGCGGGTACCAGTAGGCGCGTTCCAGGACGAGCCAG
>CAYNUZ010000402.1:0-2116 GCA_964400385.1 uncultured bacterium
ACCGCCATCGTCGCGAGCGCGTGAACATGCTCGGGGCCTGGCAGCACATCGTCGAATTCGCGCTCGAGCGCCTGGGCCGCCCCGCGCCGGACCTGGCCGAGGCGATCGCGCGCGACTACGCCGCGAGGCGGCGGGCGGTGATGCGGCTCTTCCCCGACTCCCTCGCCTGCCTGACGGAGCTACGCCGGCGCGGCATCCCGCTGGCCCTGGTGACCAATGGCGACGCCAGCCAGCAGCGCTACAAGATCGAGCGGCACGACCTCGCGCGCTTCTTCGACGCGATCGTGATCGAAGGGGAATTCGGGGCGGGAAAGCCCGACGAGGCGGTATACCGGCACGCGCTGGGGGCACTCGGGATGAAACCGGGCGAGGCGCTGATGGTCGGCGACCACCTGGAGTGGGACGTGGGGGCGCCTCAGCGGCTCGGGCTCACCGGCGTGTGGATGGACCGGGGTGGGCTCGGGCTACCGAACGGCAGCGCCGTCCAGCCGCACCGGATCATCCGCTCGCTCGACGAGCTGACGGGGTCCGGGAGCTAGGCGGGAGCTAGCGGCGGCCGTGAAGGATGTCGCACCAGCGCCGGTTGTCGTCGCCGCCCGCCTCGGCGCTTCCCGAGAGGTACGCGGAGGCGGTCACCACTTCGTCGTCGGCGCCATCGCGCGTCGGAGAGTGGGATTCGCACCAGCGCACGTCGAGAATCTCCTGGCTGGGGTCGGCGTCGGGCTCACAACCGGGACAGTAGGCGCGGGCGACACAAGGGGTGTCCGGAAGGTAATCCGTCACCTGAGGTTTATGGCGAGAATCGGCATCGCCATTCCTTTCTCATAATAGAGTCACCGGTAAGCCTTTCTTGCAAAAATTAAACCGCGGGGGCCCTTGCGAGGCCGCACGGGCCAATCAACGCCAGGCCAGTGATTTCAAGCTGATGCACCAGGGCAGGAAGTCCTGGAAAAGTCCTTACCGCAATGAAGGGCTTACACGGTGGCGGCAAATCGGGCCTTCCAAGCCCTGGGCATGACGGAAATGTCAGCAGGCCTGGGACTGCCTGACATTGTTTGCCTTCGTCCGCGGCGTTTAACGTAGACTCCTCCTGACCCTTCTATGGATTCGACGGCAGCGGACCGCTTCGTAATCGAGGGCGGCCACCCGATCGGGGGCGAAGTCATCCCGACCGGGAACAAGAACGAGGCGCTGCCGTTGCTCGCCGCGTCACTGCTCGCCTCCGGCAACGTCGTGATCGAGAACGTCCCACGTATTCGAGATGTGACCACCTTGATCGAGCTGGTTCGCGCTCTCGGCGTGTCCGTCGAGTGGAGCGGCGACCACACGGCCACGGTCGACGCGGGGGGTCTGAGGGAATCGCGGCCCGACGCCGGGCTGGCGGCGGAGATCCGGGCGTCGTTTCTTCTGGCCGCGCCCCTGCTGGCCCGGACCGGTCTCGCGGTCCTACCGCGTCCGGGCGGCGACAAGATCGGTCGCCGGCGGCTCGACACCCACCTCCTGGCGCTCCGCGAGCTCGGGGCCCGGATCACCCTGGACGACGCCTACTACCGCCTGGAGCTCTCAGGCCGCTTCCGCGGCGCCGAAGTCTTTCTCGACGAGGCCAGCGTCACCGGTACCGAGACCGCGGTCATGGCGGCCGCCACGGCCCAGGGGAAGACCCGGCTCCTGAACGCGGCCTCGGAGCCTCATGTGCAGGGGCTCTGTCATGCCCTCAATGCGATGGGCGCCAGGATCGGGGGGATCGGCAGCAACGTCCTCGAGATCGACGGCGTCCACGAGCTCAGGCCGGCCCGGCACCGGGTCGGCCCGGATCACATCGAGATCGGCTCCTTCGTCGCCGTGGCGGCGATGACGGGCGGCGCGCTCCGCGTGCGCGAGGTGGCGCCCGATCACCTCCGGATGATCCGGCTCGTCCTCGGGCGCCTGGGCATCGAGACGCAGGTGGAGGGTACGAGCCTTCATGTGCCGGCGACCCAGAAGCGGATCATCGTGCCCGACGTCGACGGCGGCATCGCCAAGGTCGACGACGCCCCGTGGCCGGGCTTCCCGGCCGACCTGACGCCGCTGGCCCTGGTGCTCGCCACCCAGTGCGAGGGCACGGTGCTGATCCACG